>JAQBYB010000065.1 GCA_027624235.1 Pseudomonadota bacterium
ACCGGACGTGGGACTATATGTTTTTAACTGGTTATTTCCATAATTATTTCAATGTATTATGAAAAAAAATTGGCGGAGAGAGAGGGATTCGAACCCTCGAAACGGTTTCCCGTTTACACGCTTTCCAAGCGTGCGCCTTCAGCCACTCGGCCACCTCTCCTATAGAGCGCGATCGTTTTAAATTTCTATAATTTAAAACGTGAATCGCCCTCGAATATAGAGCGCGATCGTTTTAAATTTCTACAATTTAAAACGTCAATCGCCCTCGAAATCATCTGGGCGAGAACCTAACCGAGGCGACCCTGCCCCGCAACGACTTTACGGCGGCGGCTGGATATTGTTTGGTGGCCGGCGGCGCGTCCGGTTCCGGAATTAGCTTGCCGATGGAATCAAACATGTTTTGCAGGCCGCTGGGTTGGGATTTTTCGGCGGCGTCTTTCCGGGCTTCTGCCTGAACTTCCTTCGGCGCGATGATGGTGATGGTGTCTTTGATCCGCCGCCTTACCGATCAGGCCCATGTCGGCCAGGTATTTGGTGTTCAGGCTGGTCAGGGATTTTGTCAGAAAAATACCGCCCGTGGCCGCCCCCATATTGATGGCGGCGCCGAGGCAACGCAGACGACCGGGCTTAACAGCACCGTGGCTAAAACGGCCGACCGGAGGCTCCGACGGTTCAAATATAATTTGTTCAACATAATTTTTATAAAATCTCTGATTAAAAATCGGTTTAAGGGTCGGGCTCGAATGCCGGGTCGGCGATGAAGTTGGCGATGATGTCCCGGGCCGGTTGGCAGGCGTCGCCTTGGGCTTCGGCGCGGAGGTGGATCAGGACCAGGGTGAAGGCGGATAAGGGGACGTCCTGGTGGCCACGGCCGGCCTCCTGGTGCAGCCGTTCATATTCGGCGATGGCGCGTTTCCGGCCGCTGGCGTCGGTCTCGAACACCGTGTGGGCGCGGTCCAGATGTTCGCCCGTCAGGCGCGCAATGGCGACGACCGTCTCTGGGCGAAAGGTCTGGCAGGCATGGTCGATGATGACCTGCGCGTCGGCGTTGAGCCGCTTGACGTCTCTTGCCGTTGTATCGCCAAACAATCCGAACATGAATTCCCCTTCCGCGCCGATGATATTGGGTGGCGTCAAATAGCCAACCCCAAAGAATCATGCGGTGGGAGCAATCGGCGAGGTTGGGGGTTTCGACTAGGCCGGCACTTCGCCGGGTGGCGGCTCGGCCAGGGCGCCTTCAGTCCATTCCCGCATTTCAGGCGTATCGCGGACAGCCTCGGCGTAGGCCCGGCACACCGGGCTTAGCGCCACCCCATAGGTTTGCAGCCGCGTCACCACCGGCGCGAACATGACGTCGGCGGCGGTAAAGGTCCCGAACAGGAAATCGCCGCCGCCCGACTGCCCGCCAAAGCGCTCGCGGCAGTCCTCCCAGATGTCGGTGATCCGCTTGATATTCTTGGCGACGCCTTCCTGCATCATTTTCTCCCGGCCTTCGTCCGTCCATTGGTTTTGCAGGTCCATGGCCATGTGATTGCGAAGCGGGCCGAAGCCGGCGTGCATCTCGGCGCTGACGGCGCGGGCGATGGCGCGAGCGTCACGGCGTGCAGGCCAAAGCCCGGCGTCGGGGTATAACTCGGCCAGATATTCGATGATCGCCAGGGTGTCCCAGATCAACAGATCTCCATCAGTTGTTCGGTGCTTGATCACCGGCACCAGGCCCGACGGCGAGTGGGCGCGAATCTGGGCCTCGATGTCGGGGCGCTTGAACCAAACCATGACCTCGTCGAACGCCGCCCCGGTGCGCTTCAGCGCCAGCCAGCCACGCAGGCTCCAAGACGATGTCGACCTGTTGCCCATTACCAGAGTGAATTCCGACATTGTTTATTCCCGTTATTGAACAGCCCAAGGCGGTGATTTTATGAAGTTTGCGTTGAACAATCACGCCCCGACCACCATTTCATCGATTATTCTTTTGCATGACGGTGATAAATATTCTGCATACGAAACAACCTGCCACGAGCGAGAAAATTATTTCGGATACGGTACATTTTTAGTTGCGGCAACAGTTAGGATTGGTTAGAAGTTACGTTACCGAAACGAAATTGCAGGGCCCGAAGACTGGTCCGGGGGACGGGGAATGAGCGTAGACCTCAACGAATTTCAAGCGCTGGATATTTGGCGCCGGGCGATTGTTTCCAGCGTTCGCCTTGATGCGCCGGACCTGTCGGCGCGGCAAATGGCGTTGCTGCTGAGCGTGTATCTGAGCCCGTCGCCGCATACCGTGCGCGGCCTGTCCAGAACCCTGAATGTGTCGAAGCCGGCGATCACCCGGGCTATCAACCGGTTGAGTGAGCTCGGCATGGTGCGGCGCAAAACCGATGAGACCGACCGCCGCAGCGTTCTGATTCAACGCACCGTTAAGGGATCGGTGTTCCTGCGTGAATTCGGGGAACTGATCGTCGCCGCCGCCAACCAGGAAGACAAGGCCGATCAAAGCGGCCTTCCACACAGTTACTAACGCCCGACGGATTAGGCTTGCGGCAACGCTTGGCGGGCGGGGACGCGAAACCGGTGCAGGTACGTCGGCAGGACGGCTTCCGCCGCCACCGGGGCGATCCCCAGTTCCTGGAACCCGGGCTTGTCGCCGGTCACCACGTTATCGCGTTTCAACAGGTCGACCTGATCGCGGGTCAGGATCGGCTTCGGCCAGAATTCCAGGAACCAGGCCGCGAATTTGGCCAGCCCGAATGGAATCGGGGCGAGGAACCGTTTGCGGTTGGTGATTTCAAGCAACAGGTCGATGACTTCCTTGAAGCTGTAGACCGTCGGGCCACCCAGTTCATAGGTCATGCCGGCGGCCTTGGGTTGGCGAACAATCGTCATGATTGCCTCGGCAACGTCGCCGACAAAGACCGGCTGAAGCCGGGTGCCGCCGTCGCCATAAAGGTCAATCTCGATAAACCCGTTTTTCGGAAACAGCTTGAATTCGGGTTCCAGCGGACAGCCGAATACCGGCATCACCCAGGTCAGTCGGGCCAGTCCGGCAAACAGATTGAAGAAATTGTCTTCCGGTCCAAAAACGATGCTGGGCCTCACGATGGTGGCTTCCGGGAAGGCGCTTAATACCGCCACCTCACCGGCGGCCTTGGTCCGCCCGTAGAGCGCCGGTGAGTGCGCATCGGCGCCGATGGCGGAGACGTGGATCAGCCGTTCGGCGGCGGCCTTGGCGGCGGCAGCGACATGGCCGGCGCCGTCAACGTGAATGCCTTGGAACGTCCTGCCGAAGCCTTCGAACAGGATGCCGACCAGATTAATCACCACATCGGCGCCATCGACGGCGGCGGCGACCTGGTCCGGTTTGGTGATATCGGCGGACCACGGCACGATTTGGCCGGCATCACCGAAAACCTTGACGAAGGAGGCGGCCTCAATATCGCGGACGCAGACCCGGACATGGGCGCCGCTGGCGGCCAGCCGTTGGACCAGATGACGGCCAAGAAAACCAGAGCCGCCGAACACGGTGAAGACACGTCTTTCCACAGGGGGGCTCCTTCCACGGGTTGGGTGATTATATGTTTATGGGACGCCTAAGAAAACCCGTCAACCTTGGTGATGGTTGACAACCTTGCCTGCGCGGATTATCGACTGTTCCGTTAACCATTAATACGCCGTTTTTCCTAATGCCCAGGTGGCGGAATTGGTAGACGCGCTGGCTTCAGGTGTCAGTGGCCGCAAGGTCGTGGAAGTTCGAGTCTTCTCCTGGGCACCATTTTTACGGCAAAGGAGCCTATCCTTTGAAAAGCAAAGCCAAGTCCATCGAGGTCCATCAGGGCGATCTGCCCGCCGGTATGGATTTCGGTGACAGTGTCGCCGTCGATACGGAAGCCCAGGGCTTGCGGCCGAACCGCGACCGGCTTTGCCTGGTTCAGGTTTCCGCCGGTGGCGGGGTCTGTCATTTGGTGCAGTTTCCCAATGCCGACTTTAGCGCCTCCAATCTGAAAGCCCTGTTTGCCGATGATGCGGTGACCAAGATTTTTCATTACGCCCGCTTCGACGTGGCCATGATTAAAAAATACCTGGGCGTCGTTTGCGGCCCGGTCTATTGCACCAAAATCGCTTCCCGACTGGCGCGCACGTATACCAGCAATCACGGCCTGAAAGACGTTTGCAAGGAATTGCTGGGCATTGAATTATCCAAGGAGCAGCAATCTTCGGACTGGGCGGCGCAAACATTATCGCCAAGCCAGATTGAGTACGCCGCCGCCGATGTCCTCTATCTTCACCAGATCAGGGACAAGCTGGAGACCATCCTGCAACGGGAAGGCCGTTCGGAATTGGCCAGGGCGTGTTTCGATTTTCTGCCCACCCGCGCCGACCTCGACCTTGGCGGTTGGCCCGACGATGACATTTTTGCCCATAGTTAATTCTGTTCGGCGCTCTCCAAGGCTTTGTCAGAAACCGGAAAACCCGTCATAACCTTCGGATTTTGTTGTTTTTTATTAGCCCCTTGGCCATAATAACCGGGCTCGAATAGTATCGAGGGTTAAGGATATATTTTCCTTTGTGACCTAGCTTCGGACAACGGCCCGGAGTCTCCGGTGTACCCGTGCCAAGCCAATAACAAGACGAAATAATAGGTAGCTGACCTTTCATGAGTTCCCGCCCCGCCATGCCCAGTCCTGATCCCGAAACCGTCGAGGCCGCCACCGATGGCGACTTAGCTTCGGCAAAACGCGTGCTCGGCATCGAAGCCGCCGCGATTACCGCCTTGGCGGCAAGCTTAGGCAAGCCGTTCCTCCAGGCGCTGGACATCATGGCCGCGGTCAAAGGCCGCGTCGTTGTCACCGGCATGGGGAAAAGCGGGCATGTCGCCACCAAGATCGCCGCGACCCTGTCATCCACCGGCACGCCGGCACTGTTTGTCCATCCGGCCGAGGCATCGCATGGTGATCTTGGCATGATCACCAAGGACGATGCCTTGTTCGCGTTATCAAATTCCGGCGAAACGTCGGAATTGGCCGACATGGTGGCCTATGCCAAGCGGTTTGGGATACCCTTGATCGCCGTCACCAGCGGCGCTGATAGTGCACTGGACAAAGCCGCCGACGTTTCCCTGGTGCTGCCGAAAAGCGAGGAGGCCTGCCCCATGGGGCTGGCGCCGACGACATCGACGACGGTGATGATGGCCTTGGGCGACGCCATTTCGGTGGCGTTGTTGGAACGCAAGGGATTTTCATCGGATCAATTTCACGTCCTGCATCCGGGCGGCAAGTTGGGCCGCCTGTTGATCAAGGTATCCGAGATTATGCACACCGGTGATGAATTGCCGTTGATTGAGGTTGGCACCCCGATGGCCGACGCGCTGATTGAAATGACTACAAAAAGTTTTGGCTGTGTCGGCATCGCCGACGCCAAGGGCATGCTCATGGGCGTGATTACCGATGGTGATTTGCGCCGCCATATGAGCCCAGATTTACTAGGCCGGGATTCCGGCGATGTGATGACCAAAGGCGTCCAGACGATGGCGCCGGAGATGTTGGCCAGCGAGGCGCTTGCGATCATGAACAGCCGTTCGATCACCAATATTTTTGTCACAGAAGGCGGCCGCGCCATCGGAATTCTGCACATTCACGATTGCCTGCGTGCCGGCGTCGCCTGAAATCCGGAAACCGAGTTCGGATCATGAACCCAACGGAGACCACCACCGGCTTGCAAATGCCGCC
Organism: Pseudomonadota bacterium; assembly: GCA_027624235.1. Taxonomy (GTDB): domain Bacteria; phylum Pseudomonadota; class Alphaproteobacteria; order Rhodospirillales; family Casp-alpha2; genus Casp-alpha2. The sequence continues at coordinate 5,724 of JAQBYB010000065.1, forward strand.
CCCGATCGCCCCGCTCCCGACGCGAAATGAAAACCGGGGCCGGGCGACGGACATGGATCTCAGGGCGATGCCCAGGGGCGCCAAATCCTATAGCCGGTTTGTTCAGATGATGAAGCTTCTGCTGCCGGCGACGGCGGCGTTGCTGATTATCTTGATTCTGGTGTGGCCGTACCTGCGCACGGAAGACCTCCGTTTTCGCCTCAGTTTTGCCGCCGTGACCGCAAACGATTCCGAAGACCCTTCCATGGTCAACCCCCGATATTTGGGTTTTGATAAAGACAATCAGGCTTTTGCCATCACCGCCGACCTGGCCCGAAATCTGGCCAATAAATCGACCACGGTGGAACTGGAAATGCCGAAGGCGGATGTCACCCTGAAGGATGGCACCTGGCTGGTCTTGACGGCCAAAAACGGCACTTTTACACAGTTGAAGAAAACCCTTGATCTGGAAGGCGCCGTCAACCTGTTTCACGATTCAGGCTATGAGTTCCAAACGTCGAAGGCCAATATCGACTTGGAAAAAGGCTTGGCCCAGGGCGACAAGGCCATCCACGGCCAAGGGCCGTTCGGTGAAATGAACGGGGAAGGGTTTCGGTTGCTCGATAAGGGCAAAACCATCGTCTTTACCGGAAAATCTAAATTGGTGATTTTTCCGGGAATCGGGGAGGCGCGTAAATGAAGCGATGGCACCGGTTGCTGCAATCGCCACGGCGTCTTTTGTTGGCCGTGGCCGCCAGCCTCGTCCTCGGCGGGGCGTTCCCGTGGAGCGACGCCCTGGCCCAGAAACTTAATTTCGGTAGCGGGGATTCTGATCATCCGATCGAGATTTTTGCCGATAACGGCATCGAATGGCAGCAGGAAAACCTGATTTTCCTGGCCCGGGGCAACGCCCGGGCCGTTCGTGGCGAGGTCACGATATTTGCCGATGAACTGCGCGCCTACTACCGGGAAAAGGCCGACGGCGGCACCGATATCTGGCGCCTGGACGCCATCGGCAAGGTCCGTATCAAGACCCTGGGAGAAACCGCCTACGGCGACAAGGCCGTTTATCAAGTCGACAAAAAAATCCTGGTGTTGTCCGGCGGCAAGGTTCGCCTCGTCTCCGGCAATGATGAAATCACCGCCGACAATCAGCTTGAATACTGGGAAAACAAACAAATGGCGGTGGCTCGGGGCAATGCCTTCGCGGTGCGCGCTGACAAGCGCCTCAAGGCCGACGTGTTGGCCGCCTATTTTCGCACCGACAAGAAAGGTGAAAACAAGCTGTATCGCGTCGATGCCTTCGATCGCGTCAAGATCGTCACCGAACAAAACACGGCGACATCCAACCGCGGCGTCTATAATGTCGAAAGCGGTATCGCCACGTTGACCGGGTCTGTTAAATTGGTGCGTGGAAAAAATGTCCTAACGGGGTGCAGCGCAGAGGTAAATTTAAATTCCGGAATTAGTAAAATCTTTAGTTGTCCGGCGTCAACTGAGGGTACCAGGAAACGCGCTCAAGGGGTTTTGAGGCTTAATAAGCAAAAATGAGACTGAGTTTTTGGATTGGATGATAATCGCTTTATGACCGACGATAATAATACCCCGCCTAGGCGACCGGAAGGCCCCAGTCTGGTCGGCGCCCCATTGGACAAGCCGCGTCTGGTCACGCACAACCGTGGCCTGGTCGCCAAGAACCTGGGCAAACGGTTCAAGAAGCGGCCCGTGGTCCGCGGCGTTTCGATATCGTTGCAACGCGGCGAGGTCGTCGGCCTGTTGGGCCCCAACGGCGCCGGCAAGACGACGTGTTTTTATATGATCATCGGGCTGATGCCTCCGGATTACGGAACCATCATCCTTGATGGTGAGGATATCACCGATCTGCCCATGTACCGCCGGGCGCGGCTCGGCATCGGTTATCTGCCCCAGGAGGCGTCAATTTTTCGCGGCCTGTCGGTGGAAAACAACATCCGCTCGGTTTTGGAAGTGGTCGAAAAATCCCGTGACCGCCGCGAGGCGATCCTGGAAGCGTTATTGGCGGAATTTTCGATCACCCATTTACGCCGCACGCCAGCCCTGGCGCTGTCAGGGGGCGAGCGCCGGCGCGTCGAAATCGCCCGCGCGCTGGCCTCCAATCCCCATTTTGTTCTTTTGGACGAACCGTTCGCAGGCATCGATCCGATCGCCGTCGGCGATATCCGCGATCTGGTCGCCCACCTCAAGGACCGCGGCATCGGGGTGTTGATCACCGACCACAACGTGCGCGAAACGCTTGAGGTCATTGACCGTGCCTACATCATCCACGACGGCATGATGTTGATGGAGGGCGCGCCCAAAGACATCGTCGGCAATGAAGATGTCAGGCGTGTTTATCTGGGTGACCGGTTTAATCTTTAATTCCAATCCGGGTGTGTGGCCGCGAGGTCAAGGATGGCGTTGACGCCCCGACTCGATCTGCGCCATAGCCAGTCTTTGGTGATGACGCCGCAACTGCAACAGGCGATCAAGCTGTTGCAGTTTTCCAACCTGGAATTAAGCGAATTCATCGAAGACGAGCTCGAAAAAAACCCGATGCTGGAGCGCGACGAGGGCAATGAGCGTGACGGCGAAGGTGGCGAGGATAGCGGCCCCGCCGACAGCGAAGGCTCGGACGCGCAGGACGACGGCGCCGCGGCCCTGGAAGCGATCGATTTCGACGCCCCCCAACATGCCGAAATTGAAGACGACGCCCGCGATGTCGATTATGACAATGCCTATTCCGATGAAGGATCGGCCGATGGCGGCGACGGCTTGGCCCCGAACACAAGCTATGCCGACGCCGGCGCCGGCGCCGGCGGCAGCTTCAATGAATTGACTCAAAACCTGGAGGAAACGATTTCCGAAAGGCCGTCCCTTCGCGATCACCTGAACGGACAGTTGTCGATGGAGCTGATTGATCCGGTGGACCGGTTAATCGGCCTTCATTTAATCGATCTGTTGGATGAATCCGGGTATCTTTCCGGCGATCTGGAAACCGTGGCCGAGGTCCTGGATTGCGGCGTTGAGCGGGTCGAAGCGACGTTGGCGAAGGTGCAGCAGTTCGATCCACCCGGAATATTCGCCCGCGACCTGGCCGAATGCCTGGGCCTGCAACTTTCCGATAAAGGCCGCCTCGACCCTTGCATGCAGGTTTTCCTGAAACATCTGGACCTGGTCGCGAAAAGGGATTTTTCGGGTCTGGCCAAGGCCTGCGGCACCGACGCCGAAGACATCATCGACATGGTTGCCGAGATCAAGATGCTGGACCCCAAACCGGCGCTGGCGTTTGATCATTCCATCACCCAGCCGATCACCCCCGATGTGCTGATGCGCCCGGCGTCCGGCGGCGGTTGGATTATTGAGCTGAATTCCGAATCGCTGCCCAAAGTGCTGGTCAACAATCATTACTACACCAAGGTCTGCGGCCAGACGCGGTCTAAAAAGGAAAAGCAATACATCACCGAACAGTTTCATTCCGCCAATTGGCTGGTCAAGTCACTGCATCAGCGCGCCACCACGATCCTCAAGGTGGCTAGTGAACTGGTGGTTCAACAGGACGCCTTCTTCGCCAAGGGGGTCCAGTATTTAAAGCCCCTGGTGCTGCGTGATATCGCCGAAGCCATTGAAATGCACGAAAGCACCGTCAGTCGCGTCACCTCTAACAAGTACATGGCGACGCCCCGGGGCATTTATGAATTGAAATATTTTTTCACTCCGGCGATCGCGGCAACCGGCGGCGGGGTGCATTCCGCCGAATCAGTTCGTCATCGGATAAAGGCGTTGATCGATGCAGAGGATGCGAAAAAGATTCGTTCCGATGATAAACTCGTTGAAATCCTGAAGTGCGAGGGAATCGAAATTGCCCGGCGAACGGTGGCTAAGTATAGAGAATCCATGCATATTCAGTCCTCGGTGCAACGCCGGCGGGACAAATCGCCGCCGAGCTGAATTTTTGCAACAAAACAAGATAGATAAACTAAAAAATCATGAGTATTGACTATCTAACACTGGGGAATTAACGTCCCGGCCTTCACCGCCAAGGAACGTTAATTTCGTCCGCCCAAGGAAAACAACGGCGGCGGTTCTGACGATGTTCGGCGGCCTCATAGCATGGGATTTCAAATCGGCCAAACCATGGATATTTCCGTTAAGGGTAAAAATCTCGACGTCGGCGATGCGCTCAGAGGCCATGCCGAAGGCAATCTCAGCAGCGCCGTCGACAAGTATTTCACGCAAGCCACCGACGCCAGCGTCGTATTCACCCACGAGGGTCGCGAGTTCCGCGCCGATATTTCCGTTCACCCCGGCCCGCGCGGCTTGTTGGTGCAGGGACGACACCAATCGGACGACCCCTATGCCGCCTTCGATGGCGCCTTGGAACGTATTTCCAAGCAGTTGAGGCGATATAAAAGGCGGCTGGTTAATCATCACAAAGGCAACGGAGACGACGCCTTGCCGGCCCTTCAATACGTGATCCAACCCGATCATGGGGAAGAAGAAATCGCCGAAGACGCCCAGCCCGTGATCATCGCCGAAATGCCCGAAGTAATCGCCACCCTGACCGTTTCCGAAGCGGTGATGCGCATGGACCTGTCCGATCAGCCGGTGACCATGTTCCGTGACCGCACGTCGGGACGGCTTAATGTCGTGTATCACCGTGCCGACGGCAACATCGGCTGGATCGACCCCAGCGAGGCCGATGCTTCCAAAGCCTGATTAAAGACTAAGGCATTATAAGGAACCTATTCGGTTCCGACAGAAAGTGAGGAATGGTTATGGAGGTCAGTGATCTTCTTGTCCTGGAAGGCGTTACCGCCGATCTCAAGGCGACCAGCAAAAAACAGGCATTGCAGGATCTAGCGCGCCGCGCCGCCGAGGTGTCGGGCCTGCCGGAACGGGCCGTCTTCGATGTGCTGATGGAGCGCGAACGCCTGGGCACCACCGGCGTCGGCAACGGCATTGCCATTCCGCACGGCAAGCTTCCCAATATTGACCGCCTGTACGGATTGTTTGCCCGCCTCAACCAGCCTATCGACTTTCAGGCCATTGACGAGCGACCGGTGGACTTGGTTTTCGTCCTGCTGGCGCCTGAAGGCGCCGGCGCCGATCACCTGAAGGCGTTGGCGCGGATTTCGCGTTTGCTGCGTGATCAACACGTATGTGAAAAGCTGCGCGGCACCGATAACGCCGAAGCCCTGTTCGCCATCCTCACCGAAACCGAAGAAGACCGCGCCGCTTAATAGTTAGTGCACGTTGACCGGTTCCAGGTCGTTCTGGATCACCGCCGCCCGGGCGACCTCCCGATTGGCTGACATCCCGATTTGCTGACCGTTGGCGGCGAAAATGGCATAGGCGGTTATGTTATTGATCATAACCGGTTTGATGTAGGCCACATTCGGCACGCCCCATTCGGTGAAATCGCGCACCGACATCTGGGCCGACGTTCCGGGACCGACGGATTTCGAGGATTGTTTGTTCATTTTTCGACCTCCTCCTATGCTTTATCCGGTTGCACGTCTATGGTTTTCGGCCGTTTTCCGTCGCCATTCGAGGCGCCGTTTTCAATCTTGATGGTGCGCACCTCGGGCTCCGGCACCAGGCGTTCGAGATTGATCGACAACAGCCCGTTGTTGAGGCTGGCGCCATGGACCTCGATGCCTTCGGCGAGCACGAAACTGCGTTGGAACTGCCTCGACGCGATGCCCCGGTGCAGATAGACGCACCCGTCCTCGCTGGTTTTGTCTTCCAGGCGGCCGCGGACGACAAGCTGGGTGTCCTCCAGCGCGACGTTGAGGTCTTCCATGGAAAACCCGGCGACGGCAAGCGTGATCCGTAAACCGTTTTCTCCGACCTGTTCGATATTGTAAGGGGGATAGCCCTCGGCGGAGGCTTTCGAGGCGCGGTCGAGCATCTGCTCGAAATGGTCGAAGCCAAGTAAAAGGGGGCTGTTAAAGACTGACATACGCGGCATTGGCGTCCTCCTCATTGACGTTGAGCGAGTACGGTTCATATCACAAGGGCCCGACCTTTCGGCGCCCTCACCCGACGCTGAAAGAAGGCTCAAACTCAAGCCCTTCCCGCGTCCTACCTAAAGATTTGGCGTGATTCGGCAAGATGTCAAGAGCCGGCCCGGAGAAGCCCCGAGATCGCCAAATTTTTTTAGATGAATTTGATCAATTTCAAAGTGATCTTTGCGCCAAACTACGTATACTGGCGCAACGAAGACCTACCTAATAAACTAGCAGGGAGACCCATCCAAAAGGGTGGGATTGGCGAATGACACTGTGGGCACGATACGACCATAACGGTCAAGTGGGAATAGCGACCGTTGAAGGCGACACCGTTTCCGTTTACGAGGGTGATATGTTCGCCGCCCCCAAGGCGACCGGCGAGACCCTGGCGCTTGGCGATGTCAAACTTCTGATGCCGACACAGCCAACCAAGATGGTGGCGATGTGGAACAACTTCCATGCCCTGTCCGCCAAAATGGATGTCGCCGTACCCGAAGAACCGCTGTTCTTTCTCAAGGCCAATAATTCGTTCCTAGGTCCGAATGAGACCATTCACCGGCCCAAGTCCTACGATGGCAAGGTTGGTTATGAGGGCGAATTGGGCATCGTTATCGGCAAACAATGCAAAAACGTTGCGGAGTCCGCTGCCATGGATTTTGTGTTCGGGTACACCTGCATCAACGACGTCACCGCCATGGAATTAATCTCCAAGGACAAGACGTTTGCGCAATGGGCGAGGTCCAAGGGCTTCGATACCTTCGGCGTCTTCGGGCCGGTCGTCGCGACCGGGTTGGACCCGGCGACATTGGTGGTCAAAACCGTACTCAATGGCGACGAGCGCCAGAACTATCAGATCAGCGACATGATATTCCCGGTGCCCAAGCTGGTGTCCATGTTATCGCACGACATGACGTTGATGGCGGGCGACATTATCGCCTGCGGCACGTCGCTCGGCGTTGGCTCGATGAAGGAAAAATCAAACACCGTCGGCATCACCATCGACGGCATCGGCACACTGTCCAACGTATTTGAATAAATCAGAGTGGGAGGGAGCATTAAATGAAAGTTTGTATTGTCGGCGCCGGCGCTATCGGCGGCTTGATGGGAGCCAAATTGGCGCTGGCCGGGGAACAGGTCACCGTCATCGACCAGGGCGCGCACCTCAAGGCGATCCAGGAAAACGGTCTGAAACTGATTTGGGAAGACGGCGCCGAATACGTCGCCGACGTCGCCAAGGCCACCGACAACATCGAAGAAGCCGGTGAGCAGGACGTGATCATCCTGAGCCTGAAGGCGCATTACCTGGACCAAGTGGCAAAAGAAATGGCTTCAATAACGGGGCCGGAAACGATCATCGTCCCCGTTCAGAACGGCATTCCCTGGTGGTACTTCCATAAGCACGGCGGGGAATTTGATGGCCGGACGCTGGCAACGCTCGACCCGGACGGGGTGCTGGGAAAATACATCGACGCCGACAAAATCATCGGCTGCGTCGTTTATCCGGCCGCCGCCGTCGAGGCCCCCGGCATCATCCGCCATGTCGAAGGGGATCGCTTCCCCATCGGCGAGTTGGACGGTTCGGAATCGGAGCGGGCGCAAAAGTTGAAGGATACCCTGGAAAACGCCGGGTTCCAGTCACGCATTCTCGATGATATCCGCTCGGAAATCTGGCTCAAGGCGTGGGGCAATCTGTCCTTCAACCCGATCAGCGCGCTGACCCATGCGACCCTGGTCGATATCTGCCAGTTCGCGGAAACCCGGAAATTGGCCGAAACCATGATGGCCGAGGCACAAGCCATTGCCGAGAAACTCGGCATCACCTTCCGCCACACCATCGAAAAACGCATCGCCGGCGCCGAAAGTGTCGGCGCGCATAAGACTTCGATGCTGCAAGACGTGGAAGCCGGACGGTCGTTGGAAACCGAGGCTTTGATCGGCGCGATCCTGGAACTCAGCCAGATGACCGCAACCCCGGCGCCGGCGATCGAGGCGGTCTATGCCCTGGTTAAGCTATTGAACAAGGTGATGCTGCTCGAAGGCGCCGGCGTGCGCATCAGCGCCGCCGCCTAGACAGATAAGCGTGCGCATCAGCGCCGCCGCCTAGACAGATAAGCGTGCGCATCAGCGCCGCCTGATGGCAGTCGTATTGGCCTGAGGAAACAGCCAATCCAAGGAGAGGGTCCGGGGGTGAACCGCCGGGCCCTTTTTTTGTTGGGGCAGGTGGGGGGTCAGCCTGTGTGGCGGCGCTTGGTCTCGCGCGCCCACACGTACAGGCCGCTGGCGATGACGATGGCGGCGCCGGCCAGGGTCCAGCCGCTCGGCACGTCGCCGAAAAGCACGAACCCCCAGATAATGGCGGCGACGACCTGGGCATAGGTGAACGGCGCCAGCATCGAGGCCTCGGCCAGATAGAACGCCCTGATCAGAAGAAAATGTCCGAGCGAGCCGGCCGCGCCCATGGCCATCATCAGCGCCCATTGAAACAGCGTCAGGTCGTGCCAGTAAAAGGGCGCCAACAGGCTCAGCAGCACGGTGCCGACGGCGGTGGTATAAAACGTCGTTGCCGCCGGGTGGTCCAAGGTGTGGATGATCCGGGTCATGATCATGTACACCGCCAACCCCGCCGCCGCTGTCAGCGGCAGCAGCGCCGACCAGCCGAGAACGCCGGACCCCGGCCGCGCCACCAGCAACACCCCGATAAAGCCGAAGACGACGGCCATCCAGCGCCGTGGCCCGACCCGTTCGCCCAACACCAGCCCGGAAAAGGCGGTGACCAGTACCGGCGCCAGAAACTGGATCGAGGTCGCGTCGGCCAACTGCATGCGGGTAATCGCCACATATATGCAGACCGTCGCCCCAAATAACGACGCCGCGCGGAGAAATTGCAGGCCCGGTCGGCGCGCCTTGAGAAAGCCCAGCGAACGGGTCCGGCCCGTATAGGCGGCAAACGTTAATACGGTGTGGAAGAAATAGCGCCCCCAAAGCACCACCACGATGGGAAGTTCAAGCGCCAGATACTTGGCGCTGGCGTCCATGCCGGCCAGCACCGTGCCGGTGGCGATGATCAACAAGATCGCCAACGTCGGCGACGATGGCGCGGGGGTCAGTGCGGGCATGGAGAATCCATCAGTCGGACTGTACAAAAAAAAGCCCCGCCTTGACATAGGAGCGGGACGTTTTTTATATATTTGGTGACGACCGATATGTCTGGGATCGGGGGTGGTCTCAACTGATCGACGCAACACTTTATCTTAAACGCAAAGATGGAGTGTCTGCGGAGGTTCTGTCAGAGGAAACTCAGCTTTGACCTGATCCGGAGATTTTCCTAATGTTCTGGGATGAAAAA
>JAQBYB010000066.1 GCA_027624235.1 Pseudomonadota bacterium
TCGGTTAAACGTTTCTGCCATCGTGTCGAGAAGAACTTATGTACCGAATTTTAGATTCAGATGACTAGCAGTGTGGCTCAAGTACCAGACTTTCTATTAGGAGGCGCCGTAGGCAATCAGCGAACGCACGACGATATAAACGCCAAGCGCCGCCAGTGCCGCGAAGAACACCCGAAGGAATACCGTTTCAGACATCCAGCCGCGCACCCGCTGGCCGATGACCATGCCGACAAGCGCGGGCATGACGCTGGCTGCCGACAGCATGCCCAAATCCTGGGTGATCAATCGCTGATCGCCCAAGCCCACGGCGAGCGCCACCGTGGACACCGTGAACGCCACCCCCATCGCCTGGATCATGGTATTGCGGGGCATCGAGAGCGCCTGCAAATAGATCACCCCCGGCACCACGAAAGAACCGGTTAATCCGGTCAATACGCCGGTGGCAGCGCCGGCCAGCGGCCCCAGCCAGGGCGCGTTCCGGCCAATATCCGGCCGCCGGACCCGTTTCAGGTTGAGGCCCGCGTAGATGCAGAGAAGAACGCCGAGCAGCGCCGTCAACACCGACGCATCAAACGCCGCCAACCCCTTGACGCCGAACCAAATGCCGACGCACGTCGCGCCTAGGAACGGCCACAGGCGCTTGAGAATAATGCCGAGGCCGCCGCCGGATAATCCCTGCCAGATGTTAGTGACCAGCGACGGCACGATCATCAGCGCCATCCCCGACTTGAGCCCGATGGTCACCGTCAACAACGCCAGCGACACCGTCGGCAGGCCGAGGCCGATCACGCCCTTGACGAATCCGGCGATCAGAAAGGCAAGGCCGACGGCGACAAGGGTTTCAGAGTTCCACAAAGGCCAAGACCTATTTCCCGATGCCATACAGCGCATCGGCGCGTTTTTTGAAGGCGGTGATCATCATTTTGACGGCTTCGTTGAAGACGGCGCCGATGGCGATCTGGAACAGGCGCGACTTGAATTCGAAATCGACGTAGAAATCGATCATGCAGTCGCCGTCACCCTGGGCCTCGAAAATCCAGTGGTTGTTGAGGTATTTAAACGGGCCGTCGAAATAGGCGACATCGATTCTGCCCGGTTTTCGGCAGGTTACTTTTGAGGTGAATGTCTCGCGGAACATCTTATAGCCGATGACCAGGTCGGCGAGGATGATTTCATTGCCTTCTTCCGCCCGCTGTTCCCTGACGCGCGCCGCGACGCACCAGGGCAGAAATTCCGGGTACTTGTCGACGTCGGCAACCAGGTCGAACAACTGTTCCGGGGTATGGTGAAGCAGGCGTTTTTCGGCGTGGGTGGGCATGGCTTGAGTTTAGCGGGTCTTGCGCGCCTGTGACAGGGCTTCGAAGTCCTTATCGGCGTGATAGGACGACCGTGTTAGCGGTGACGACGCCACCAACAGAAATCCTTTCTCCTCCCCTGCCCGTTTCAATTCCGCAAATTCGTCGGGCGTCACGAAACGCGCCACCGGGGCATGGCGGCGGGTCGGTGACAAATATTGGCCGATGGTCAGGAAATCGACATTGGCGGCCCTGAGGTCGTCCATGACGGCCAACACCTCATCCATTGTCTCGCCGAGGCCGACCATGATCCCGGACTTGGTGAAAATGTCCGGCGCCAGCTTTTTCGCCCCGGCCAGAAGCTCCAGAGAGCCCTCATACCGAGCGCCGGGCCGGATCGCCGGATACAGCCGGGGCACGGTCTCGAGATTATGGTTAAAAACATCGGGCCGGGCGTCGATGACGGCCTCCAAGGCGCCGTCTTTACCGCGAAAGTCGGGGGTCAGAACTTCAATGGTGGTGCCGGGAGACGTCTCGCGGATACGCCGGATGCATTGGACAAATTGCCCGGCGCCGCCGTCATCCAGGTCATCGCGATCAACCGAGGTAATGACTAGATGCTTCATGCCCATTTCGGCGACGGAGGTCGCCAGATTATCCGGCTCTTGTCCGTTGACGGCACCCGGTTTGCCGGTCGCCACATTGCAAAAGGCACAGGCGCGCGTGCAGATATCACCGAGGATCATCACCGTGGCATGACCCACCGACCAGCACTCGCCGATGTTGGGGCACGCCGCTTCCTCGCAGACGGTGTTGAGACCTTTTTCGCGCATCAGGCGTTTGGTCTCGCCGTATTCCTTTGATGTCGGTGCCTTGACCCTGATCCAGTCAGGCTTGCGAAGCACCGGGTTTTCAGGGTTGCGTGCCTTTTCGGGATGGCGAAGGGGCGCCTGGTTGCTCATAGGGAAATCTCGTAGGTGATCCAATCGGTGCCGTCGGCCACTTTATCGTAGAGCGACCGCGCGGTGTCGTTATGGTTTTTGGTTTTCCAGTATACACGGTGCCAGCCTTCGGCGCGGGCCCGTTTCTTGACGGCCTCGATCATGGATCCCCCGGCGCCCAGTTTGCGGGTCGCCGGGTCAACAAACAGGTCTTCCAAGTAACAAATGGGGTTTATGCCCCAGGTGACCGGGTGCAGGACGCAATTGACCATCCCGACGACTTGGCCTTCACCATCCAGGGCCACCATTGAGAACATGTCCGGCTCATTGGCGTCGAGCAGGCGCGCCCAGGTGGCGTCGGTGACGTCGCCGGGCAGGGTCTTTTCATAGAACTCGCAATAGCCTTTCCACAGCTCCCGCCAGCGGGCCTCGTCGGAAGCGGCAAGATCGCGGATGGTGATGCTCATGGATATGCCATTAGGTGTGAATGGCCCGGCCGTAGGCGTCGAGCACCGATTCATGCATCATTTCCGACAGCGTCGGGTGCGGGAAGACGGTGTGCATCAGTTCTTCTTCCGTCGTCTCCAGGCCGATGGCGATGACGAAGCCCTGGATCAGTTCCGTGACCTCGGCGCCGACCATGTGCGCGCCCAGCAATTGCCCGGTGGCGGCGTCGAAGATAGTTTTGACCAATCCGTCGGGCTCGCCCAAGGCAATCGCCTTGCCGTTGGCCAGGAACGGGAAGCGCCCGACTTTAAGTTTATGGCCGGCTTTCTTGGCCGCGTCCTCGGTCAGGCCGACGCTGGCGATCTGCGGATGGCAATAGGTGCAGCCGGGGATTTGCCCCTTGTTCAGCGGGTGCGGCGAAAGGCCGGCGATTTTTTCGATACAAATGACGCCTTCGTGTTCGGCCTTGTGGGCCAGCATCGGCGGCCCGGCGACGTCGCCGATGGCATAGAGGCCGGGCTCATGGGTGCGGCAAAATTCGTCGATGACGATACAGCCCCGGTCGGTCTTGGCCTTGGTCGTCTCCAGCCCGATGCCTTCGATGTTGCCCTGCACGCCGACGGCGGAAATCACCCGGTCGATGATGATATCGGCTTTTTTACCGTCCGCGCCTTCTATGCTGGCGGTGACCTTTGTTTTGGTTTTCGCCAGCCCAGCGATCTTGGCCCCGGTCAGGATGGTCATGCCCTGGGCCTCCAGTTGCTTGCGCGCGATGGCGGCAATCTCGGCGTCCTCGGCGGGCAATATCTGCGGCAGGATTTCGACCACGGTGACGTCGGCGCCCATGGTCCGGTAGAAGCTGGCGAATTCGATGCCGATGGCGCCCGACCCGATGACCAGCAGCTTCTTCGGCATGATGTCGGGATCGAGCGCCTCGAAATAGCTCCACACCAGTTTGGCGCCCTCTTTGTTAGTTGAGGGCTCCAGCCCCGGCAATGCCCTTGGCCGCGCCCCGGTGGCGACGATGACATGCTTGGCGGTCAGCGAAGGTAGCGCCTTGCCGTCCTTGGTCACATCGACACGACCGGGACCCGCCAGTTTGGCCTCGCCATCAACGACGGTGACTTTGTTTTTCTTGAGCAGGTAGCCGACGCCCTGGCTTAACTTGCCCGACACGGCGCGTGACCGCTTGATGACTTTTTTGATATCGAAGCCGACGCCCTTCGCCGACAAGCCATAGTCTTCGGCGTTTTTCATGTTGTGATAAATTTCCGCCGAGCGCAGCAATGCCTTGGTCGGGATGCAGCCCCAGTTAAGGCAGATGCCACCGAGGTGCTGCTTTTCGACAACGCAGACCTTGAGCCCCAGTTGCGCGGCCCTAATCGCGGTGACGTAGCCGCCGGGGCCGCCGCCGATGATGATGACGTCGAAATTGGTGTCGGCCATGCGTGCGGCCTCCTAAAGTATGAACTGAAGCGGTTCTTCGAGAATCGCCTTCAGTTCCCCTATAAATGCCGCTGCCGTGGCGCCGTCGATGCAGCGGTGATCGACGGCCAACGTCAGGGTCATCGCCGTCGCCGTCGACAGCGCCCCGTTGGTGATGATCGGGCGAAGCTCGCCGGCGCCGACGCTGAGGATCGCGCCCTGCGGCGGGTTGATGATCGAGGTAAATGACTTCACCCCCATCATGCCCATGTTGGAAATGGTGAAGGTGCCGCCTTCGTATTCGTCGGGCTTTAACTGCCCCGCCCGGGCGCGTTCGGCCAGCGCTTTCGCCTCGCCGGCGATAACGGCCAGCCCCTTATTGCCGGCGTCCTTGATGATCGGTGTGATCAGGCCGCCGTCGATGGAAACGGCGACCGAGATGTCGGCGCGTTTGTAATACAGCGTCGCCTCCTCGGTGTAGGTCGCGTTGCACGCCGGAACACGGGCCAGCGCCAGGGCGACGGCTTTGATCACGAAGTCGTTGACCGATATTTTTTGAGCCGCGCCTTCGCGCGTGTTGAGTCGCTTGCGGGCGTCGAGCAAGGCGTCCAGCCGAACATCAACGGAGGCGTTGAAATGCGGGATGTCGCGGGCCGATTCCGTCAGCCGCCGGGCGATTGCCTTGCGCATGGTGGAGTTAGGCACGGATTCGAAATCCGGCACCGGGCTCAAGGGCGCACCCGGTATGGGCGGCGGGCTTGGCGCCAGGGAGGGGGCGGCGGTTCCGGGAGCCGCGCCCTCGACATCGCGCTTGACGATGCGGCCCTTGGGACCGCTGCCGGTGATGGCGGCAAGGTCGACGCCTTTTGCCGCGGCCAGACGCCTCGCCAGAGGACTGGCGATGGTGCGGCTGCCGGTTCTTGTTAGAACCGCTTGCGGCGCGGGCGGCGGGGCCACGGGTGCGGGCGTGGGCGCGGCGACAACCGGAGCCGGAGCGACAGGCGCAGGCGGCGGAGCAACTACCCCGTCCAGTGCGGAAGCGTCTTCGCCGTCCTCCAGAATAAGCGCGATGACCTGATTGACCGCCACCCCTTCGGTGCCTTCGGCGACCAGGATTTTGCCGAGGGTGCCTTCTTCAACGGCCTCGATTTCCATGGTCGCCTTGTCGGTTTCGATCTCGGCCAGCACATCGCCACTGGCAACCTTGTCGCCTTCGGCCTTGACCCACTTGGCCAGTTTGCCTTCGGTCATGGTCGGCGACAAGGCTGGCATCAGGATTTGAATTGGCATGGCCTGTTCCCTCCGCTACCGGTAACAGACGGATTTTGCCGCCGCGACGATTTGGTCGACCGTCGGCAACGCCAATTTTTCCAGGTTGGCGGCATAGGGCATCGGCACGTCGGCGCCGGCGACTCGGGCAACCGGCGCGTCGAGGTCGTCAAAGGCGTGTTCCATGATGACGGCGGCGATTTCCGCACCGATGCCGGCAGTCGGCCAACCTTCTTCGACGGTGACCAGCCGGTTGGTCTTCCTGACCGATTGAACAATGGTATCGGTGTCGAGTGGGCGCAGCGTGCGCAGGTTGATGACTTCGGCCTCGATGCCCTCCGTTGCCAAGGCCTCGGCGGCATCCAACGACATCCCGACCATCAGTGAAAACGCGGTGATGGTAACGTCGGCGCCGGGGCGCTCAACCTTGGCGCGACCGATGGGCAAGGTAAAATCGGGGTCGTCGGGAACATCAAAGGTTTGCCCGTAGAGAATTTCATTTTCCAGGAACACCACCGGGTTGGGATCGCGGATAGCGGACTTCAACAACCCCTTGGCGTCCGCCGCCGACCACGGCGCAACCACCTTCAACCCCGGAACATGGGCGTACCACGATGCATAACACTGGGAATGCTGCGCGCCGACGCGGGCCGCGGCGCCGTTTGGACCACGAAACACGATCGGCGCGCCCATTTGCCCGCCGGACATATACAGCGTCTTGGCCGCCGAATTAATGATCTGGTCGAGGGCCTGGACGGCGAAGTTGAAGGTCATGAATTCGACGATCGGCCTCAGGCCGCCAAAGGCGGCGCCGATGCCAAGCCCGCCGAAGCCCTGTTCGGTGATCGGCGTATCGATGACCCGCTTCGGTCCAAACTCATCCAACAAACCCTGGCTGATTTTGTAGGCGCCCTGGTATTGGGCGACTTCCTCACCCATCAGGAAAACCAGCTCATCGGCGCGCATTTCCTCGGCCATGGCGTCGCGAAGCGCTTCGCGGACGCTGATATGGACCGTCGGGCCGCTGTAATCGGGCTCCTGCGCCGGTTGAGAGGATGGCCTCGGCGCGGCGGCTGCGGTGGCGGGCGCTGCTGCCGGGGCTGCCGGCGTCGGGGCTTTAACAGCCGCCACACCAATGTCGCCGACGTCTTCGCCGTCTTCGGTGATGACGGCGATCGGGGTGTTGACCGGAACCCCTTCGGTGCCTTCGGCGACCAGAATTTTGGCAAGGATGCCCTCATCGACGGCTTCGATCTCCATGGTCGCCTTGTCGGTTTCGATCTCGGCCAGGATATCGCCGCTGGCAACCTTGTCGCCCTCGGCCTTGACCCACTTGGCGAGCTTGCCCTCGGTCATCGTCGGCGACAGCGCCGGCATCAGGATTTGCGTGGCCATGCTACTTACGCCTCCAACAGAATGTCGGTGTACAGCTCGGCCGGGTCCGGCTCTTCGCTGGCTTGGGCGAATTCGGCGGCCGCCGTGACGATGGCCTTGATGTCCTTGTCGATGTCCTTGAGCGTCGCCTCGTCGGCGACCTTGGCGGCAATCAGCTTGTCGCGCAGGTTGTCGATGGGGTCGCTTTCCTTTCGCACCTTCGAGACTTCTTCCTTGTCGCGGTACTTGGCCGGGTCCGACATTGAATGGCCGCGGTAGCGATAAGTCTTCATTTCCAGGATAAACGGCCCCTTACCGGCGCGGCACCGCGCCGCCGCTTTTTCTCCCGCCGCCTTAACCGCCAGGATGTCCATGCCGTCGACCTGGGCGCCGGGAATGCCGAACGAGGCGCCGCGCTGGTACAACTCGGTGGTCGCCGACGCGCGCTCGATCGAGGTGCCCATGCCGTAGCGGTTGTTTTCAATGACGTAGATTACCGGCAGCTTCCACAACTCCGCCATGTTGAAGGATTCATAAATCTGGCCCTGGTTGATGGCGCCATCGCCGCAATAGGCATGGGCAATACCGCCGTCTTCTTTATATTTGTGGGCGAAAGCAAGTCCGGTGCCGAGCGGGATCTGGGCGCCGACGATGCCGTGGCCGCCGTAGAAATTCTTTTCCCGGCTGAACATGTGCATGGAGCCGCCCTTGCCCTTGGAATAGCCGTCGCGGCGTCCGGTCAGTTCCGCCATGACGCCGTTGGGGTCCATGTCGCAGGCCAGCATATGGCCGTGGTCGCGATAAGAGGTAATCACCGAGTCCTGCTTGTTGGCCGCCGCCATCATGCCGACGACGACCGCCTCCTGGCCGATATAAAGGTGACAAAAGCCGCCGATCAGGCCCATTCCGTAAAGCTGCCCGGCCTTTTCCTCGAAGCGGCGGATCAGCAGCATCTGGCGGTAGAACCGCAGCAGATCTTCGGCGTTGACGCCGGACGATGTGGATTTGTTTTTTTTGGCAGCACCCTTTTTGTGTTTGGGCGCAGACTTGGCGTTGTTAGGGGGCTTGGCCATCGGTGATCCTCCCGGTTGCCGCGGTTCACCATGGCCATTGCGTTAAGCCTATGGGCGGGCATTCTCAGGAGCTAAACCTAATGCAGCTCACTCAACTTTTCAAGCAAACAGGATTGCGAAAAGCCGTTGAAATGGCAAACAAAATTACGCTTAACCGACAAACGGTTAAGTAATATTACGAAACTGGGGCGTTGGCGGCCTAGGCGACTTGTCGGGCGGCGTTTTCCAGGTAGACCTGGCGTTCATCCAGTAACCAGGGCCATAGGCAACCGGTAGTGCACAGCAGTTTGTCCAGGCTCGGTTCGCCCGGCGTCCACTGCTCCGCCTTTTCCAGCCACGCCGTCAGCGCCTGGTAACTATCCCAGTAACAGACCGCGACGGTCCTGTTCTCGGCGGCGAAATCGGTTTCGAAGCCCAAATATCCCGGTTCCGCCGTCGCCAGGGCGACCAGCATGGAACCGGTTTCACCGAAATTGGCGCCGTCGTATTCCTTTGGCGGCGATGTATAGACAACGGCGTAAAAGGGTGGTTTTTCGGTTTTATGAAGCATACTCATGGCAATAATCCGGTCAGGCTGGTGATTGCGGCGGCGACAAAGGCGTTGAGGCCCCGCAAAACCCTTGGGTCCTTGCCATTTTTGGCGGCTGCATCGACAAAATTGATTTCAATGCCGCAGGTTTCGGCAAGGCCGATCCCGAAGCAGTCGTTGATTTTATTGTTGCCGACGTTGATCCATTTTTCGATGGCGTCGACATCTTCCCAATAGGAAACGGTGATTCGTTTGCCTTTTTGATCCTGGGCGGTCTCCAGCCCCAGGAATCCTGCTTGACGCGTCGCCAAGGTCACCATTTTGTCGGCGGGGGTAACGTGCTCTTTGTCTTTAAGACCATCCTGAGTTTCATTCAGGACTGCCTCGTAGTACGGCGGGATCAGGTTTTCTGCCAATTTTCCCATTACTTCCTCCTTTTGCTTTGGTTGTCTTCAAGAATAACAATGTCGTCGGCATGTCCGTAATTCAGCATTAAGCGGGCGCGTTCTTCGAGCATGTCGGGGTCGAGCGTTCCGGGTTCCAACAGGCGCACCCGGCGTTCCATGGTTTCGCGTTGAGATTGAGACACCTGCAGCGATTTTTTGGCGATGGCGACGCGTTGCTTGATCTGCCACCAAGCCAGCAGGCCACGGTCGCCTTGAACGACGTGAAAGGTGAAATAACCGACCGCGCAAACACCAAGCACAGGCCCGATGACAAACCGCGCGCGAGCGCGAAACTCTTGCATTAATCCCATAGACTGTGGACCCCAGGTACTTATTCATTAACGTTTGGTTTTGTCTTCCACAGCCCCAAACCCATACCGATCATCACCGGCAATAATTAACAACCGGTTAGCGTGGTAATCGGAGAGGGCTTTTTTTTCGGCCCTGGTTGTGAAAATCTGTCTTCTGGACTATATAGTCGTTGTTCATCTGTCGGATGATTAACCCATGCAAAAATTCAAACGCATATCCCCGGTTCTGTGGTTCATTCTGGCCTTGGTGTTGGTGGGACAGTTCTCGATCGAAAGCGCAGCTGTCAGCATTGTGCCTTCGACCGTGGATTGGGGCGAGCCTGGGAAGCTTCTTGACGATTCCACGGACGATTCTGATTTTGACAGCATTTTTTCTGGTGTGAGCGTCCAAGTAGGGACGACCATTCAATCAAAAAATGGTTTCATTGATCACCCCTGTAAAGGATGCGGGATTGAGTGCACGATCCCCGGTGCGACAGGTCCCCCTCCCCGGTTTGATACCTAACTTCCGACAAATGCTCGTTCGGCCCGGCTGGGTCGACATGTCGAGAACTTCCTAATACAATAAAAAATCATCACGCGAGAAACGGGTCGGTTTCGATCCTGCGTTTCACGTGATCGATAGGATAATAACAATGAAAGACCGGCCTGCTTTACTGTTCTTGTTCGCACTGTGGTTCATTTTGCTTGGCTTCACCCTGCATGCGAAGTCGGCGCTCCCGGTTACCGCAGGGCATGACAACACCATCGTCATCGACGGGGATACGATTCAAATCGCCGGCGATGTCTTCCAGCTTTCCGGTATCGATGCGCCGGAGCTTGGCCAGATTTGTGGCAGCGGCTGGCATCCTCGGCATTGCGGACTCGACGCGGCTTATGCGCTGCGGAAGCTGATCTCTTTGGCGACACCACCGATAACGTGCTATCGCATCCACGCCGATGTGGCGAGTTGCATCCGTGGCGATGAGGACCTGTCGATTGACATGATTAAAGCAGGCCACGCCGTTGCGGCCCCGGAAGGATCGTTCCTTTATGCCCCCGCGGAAGCCCCTTTGTTTCGCCGAGTCGAACGCGCGGCTAAGGCGTCGAACATGGGAATATGGGGGAGTGCGTTCTCCACGCCCTGGCAGTGGCGCCAACAAAAAGAAACCTCCGACCGGACCCATTTACTCGACCCGACGTGCATGGTCAAGGGTAAGGTGACCAAGGCGGGAGATCGCTTTTATTACGGCCCGTTGGATGAGGTCTACGATCAACTGTCGGTCGACCCGAAAAAAGGCGAACGCCTTTTCTGCAGCGACGACCAGGCACGGGCGTCCGGGTGGCGCCGGGCCGGACAGACGAACGTGAAAAGTGGCGCCGACGTTCAGCGATGAATTTACGCCCCGTTCTTCTCATTATTGGTTTCGTGTTGATGGCCGTCTCGGTTGCCATGTGCGTGCCCGCCGCGGTTGACGGGATTGCCGGTAATCCCGATTGGCAGGCATTTACCTTCTCCGCCGGGGCAACGTTGTTTGTCGGCGTGGCACTGGTTCTTACCTGCCGTGGTGGTGATCTGACACTGAATATCCGTCAGGCATTTGCCATGATCACTTTGGTCTGGGTCGTGGTCACGTTGTTTGCCGCCCTTCCCTTCATCTTTTCGGAGTTCAACCTCAGCTTTACGGATGCTTATTTCGAGGCGATGTCGGGGATTACCACAACCGGATCGACGGTGATGACGGGTCTTGATCGTGCGCCGCCGGGAATCCTGCTGTGGCGTGGGGTTTTGCAATGGATCGGCGGTCTCGGAATTATTGTCATGGCCATCAGCGTGCTGCCGCGTCTCGGTATTGGCGGCATGCAGATGTTCCGGATCGAGGCCTTCGAAGCCCAGGGAGACATTACGTTGAGGGCGGTCCAGATTTCGGCCGGCATCACCTTAGTCTTCGGGGGCTTGACGCTGATCGTCGCGATTGCGCTCTGGGCTGCGGGAATGACCGGGCTTGAGGCTGCCGTCCATGCGATGACGACCATCGCCACCGGTGGGTACTCCACGTCAGATACCTCGATCGGACATTTTAAGAACCCGCTGATCGAGATCATTATTACCATCGGCATGATTGCCGGCGGCATCCCCTTTCTTCTTTATCTGAAGGCGGTGCAAGGCGATTTTAGAATGCTTTTCAGAGACTCACAGGTTCGATGGTACTTGAGCATCCTATGTGCCGCGATGGCCGGTCTTTTTCTTTGGCTTAGCCTCGTCGGCGGGATGGATGTCGTCCAGGCCTTGCGGTCTGCATCGTTCACGGCGGCGTCGATCATGACCGGTACGGGCTACGTTTTATCCGATTACAGCGCCTGGGGCGCTTTTCCGGTCGGCCTTGTGTTTTTCCTGACCTTCGTCGGCGGCTGTGCCGGTTCCACGTCGTGCGGGATGAAGGTTTTTCGCTTTCAGGTGCTTTATGCCACCGCCCGAAACCAGCTCAAGAAGCTGTTGCAACCGCATGGCATTTTCATTCCCTATTACAACAATCTTCCGATCTCCAATGAAGTCAGCACATCGGTGCTCAGTTACTTCTTCTTGTTTGGTATTTGTTTCGCCTTGCTGTCATTGGCGTTGAACATGACTGGTCTCGGTTTCGTCACCGCCCTTTCCAGCGCCGCCACGGCCATGGCCAACGTGGGGCCTGGTCTTGGCCCCATCGTCGGCCCGATGGGAACCTTCCAGCCCCTGTCCGACCCCAGCAAGTGGCTACTGGCGATAGGCATGCTTGTCGGGCGGCTAGAGGTGTTCGCGGTGATCATTCTATTTACGCGTGGTTTTTGGATGGACCGATGATGTGTGAAGGGGATATGGCGGAAGAAAATTCTTGATGCCGTCGGGCTCAGGGGATGCGCGGTGGTTCTTCCGGCAGGTAAATAATAGATATCTTTCGTCGCCCGTTATATGGTCGAGCCGGTCAATGAAAAGGAATCTGCCCTGAGCGCCGCAATTCAAATCCGCATGGGCGGTTACGGTCCACCGACCACCGCCTTTTCCCAAGCCTTGAAGTTCATCGGCGACCGGATCGAGGCGCGGTTCGCCGACCGCGTCGAGATCGAGTACGTCTATAACATCATGGACCTTGGCCATCGCGGCGAGGATATCCTGACGTTGGTCGAGGACGGCGAGCTGACGCTGGGCTACCAGTCGAGCAGCTACCTCACCGACCGGGTGGGGGAACTGGGCTTCGCCGATTTGCCGTTTTTGTTTAGGGACAACGACCACGCCCGCGCCACCATGGATGGTGCGCTGGGCCGTCATCTGACCGAAAAGATCGAGGCCGGGTTCAACTACCGCATCCTCGGCTATTTCGAGAACGGCTTCCGCCACCTGTCGAACAGGCTGCGCCCGGTGCGAAGGCCCGAAGACCTGACGGGCATGAAAATTCGGGTCCTGCCCAGCGATGTTCAGGCGCGGACGTTTCAGTTGCTCGGCGCCACCCCGCTACGCATGGATTTAACCGAGGCCATCGACGGCGTCGTTAATGGCACTCTCGACGCCCAGGAAAACCCGTTCGCCAATACGGTGACCTATGGCGTGCACAAGTTTCACCGCTTCCACACCATGACCGGCCATTTCTATTTATCGCGGCCGATTTTCGCGCATCGCCAAAGCGTTGACGCCTGGCCCGATGATTTGAAGGCGGCCATGGATCAGGCGGTTCAGGACGCGGTCGTCTTTCAACGTGGCCTTTCCGAACAAGAGGCCATCGACGCTCGAAAAGAGATCGAGGCCGAAGGCGGCGCCATCGTCGAGCTGGCCGCCGACGAACACCAGGCCTTCGCCGACGCGGTCCGCCCGCAATACACCGAGGCCCGCGACACCTTCGGCGACGAGATGTTCAGGCTGGCCGGGCTGTAAGTCGGCCTAGGGTTTTTTTGGTGTCGCCGCCTCTAAATTCCCCTGGCCGCCATCGCCGCGCAACCGGATATAATCATCGATCTGCTTGGTCGACAGCAGCGCCGGCGTCTTGAGATGGCTGGCCAGATGGACGAAGCGAAGTTTGGCGCGCACCGCACCGATTTCATTCAGCATGACGGTTAAACGTTTTTCGTCGATACTCCGGTCGGCAAAGGCAATGTTGAGGCCGCGTTCCATTTCCACCAACCGCTTGCCCAACGGAATGGCCGTCGCCTTCATGGTGGCGAACAGGGAGTTAATGGCGGAAATCTGTTTTGCCGTCAGGCTTATTTTGTCCTTCATTTCGAGAACATGCACCGGGCCGGGCATACCGTTCAATTCCGCCGCCTTGGCCAGTCCCCAGCCGCGACCGTTGCTCAGATCATCGACGTCTTTCGCCGACAGCGATTTGATCTGCCGCTTTTGCTGCACGGCATAGGGCGCTGCCTTCACTTCTTCCGCTTCCTCCTTCAAATGTTGCTGGTGCTGTGACTCCTGCGCCGAGGCGCCGGTGATGGTCAGCGCCAGCATCGCGGCGGCCATGAGGGAGGCGGAAATTATGGGTTTGGTATTCATTATTATTGGTCCTTTGTCGTTTTTTATGGTGTGGGCTTAACCGAGGTGTAGCTTATGGGTCGATTTTTAAATATGATTTAGATCATATTGTTGAGAAAGGTGTATGTCGATGACATTGACGTCCCTGCCCACCCCGGTGTCGGCGCTCAGTCTAAGGACGCTGGCGAAGGGGGAAATGCTGTTTCGTCAGGGCGATAAGAGCTTCGCCGTCTTCGCCGTCCGGCGCGGTCAAGTGCGCATGGTGCGGCACTTGGCCGGCGGCGGCGCGGTGCCGCTGTTCGTCGCCCATGACGGCGATACGTTCTCCGAAGCGGCGCTGTTTTCGCCGGTCTACCACTGCGATGCCGTCGCCGATGTGGAGACCGAAATCGAGGTGCATCCGAAGGATGCCCTGTCCCAGGCGTTGGCCGACAGCCCCGAAGCGGCACAAGCCTTCATGGCGCATCTGGCCAGACAGGTCATCGGCCTGCGGTCGCGTCTGGAGATTCGCAACATTCGCTCGGCCCAAGAGCGCGTCCTCCAATTTCTGCAACTGGAAGCTGGCGACGAGACACGCAGCGTCATCTTTGCCCGTCCGTTGAAAGACATCGCCGGCGACATCGGCCTCAGCCACGAAGCCTTCTACCGGACCTTGGCCAAACTCGAGACTTCCGGCAAGATCGCCCGCACCGGGCGGACCATCACCCTTCTTCATCAGGCGTGATTAAAATTGACTCATGAAGCAAAATGTTCTATATTTGTTCTGATTTAAAGTTGCGCTCTTTGACATCGTGAATTGGGTTTTGGGACCGATGAATTCGAGTTGGCCCGAACAGGTGAAAAGCCCTTCGCCGTTTGCTTTGCGGCGACGACATTTTTACATTGCATCTAATATATTGAAATAAAAGGAATATTTTTATAAATGTAGGCCTGTGTAGACGGATGTCGACGTTTGCTGACATTTATTTTCAGATTTTCCATAGGCCACCACCTGGTATCCGTGGGAAGTGTTGTTCAGGGACCGCATGAAGGATCGAGAAGAACCCTCGTCAGCAGTCTTAAAAGCACTCAACCCGAGAACAGCAATCAATCCACAGGCAATGGAAATAGCTTTCAAGTTGTCCCCCTCGAAGACAGTATTCTTGATTCTTGCAACCGGCATTTCCCAGCAACTTCAAAGATTGAATTCCGCCAGTTACAAACAACATAAGGGGCTGTACCAGATAACCCATAAAAGGTGTTATCATGGGCAGTATGAGAAAAAG
>JAQBYB010000067.1 GCA_027624235.1 Pseudomonadota bacterium
CTTCCGCCATTGATGTTACCGCCAACGGTCTGGCCAAGGCCCTGAGTGGAATATCGAAGCCACCGGCCTTGATTTGGGAGGACGTGCTCAGCCCCGTAGACTGGCCTCTGTGGAAACGGCTGCTTTCGACTGGTAGCATTGCCACCGCCGCAGATGAAACCGCCACCGATGCGGCGCGCCAATCGAATGAGAGAACCGCATGACCCATGATGCTCTGAAGATCGCCTTGATCGGCTGTGGCCGCATTGCCGGCCACCATTGTCGGGCCATCCAGGAGGTCAGCGGCGTCGAAATCGTCGCTGTCTGCGATCTGGAAAAGGCAAAGGCCGATACCTACGGCGAAGAGTTCGATGTTCCCGCCTTCGCCAACTACCGCACCATGTTCGCCGACATACCCGACATCGACATCGCCGCCGTGATTACGCCAAGCGGCATGCACGCCGAGCACGGCATGGAGATGATCACCGAATACGGCAAACATGTAATCATGGAAAAGCCGACCTTCATGCGCCCGAGCCAGCTTGTCCGCGCCTACGACGAGGCCGGTGCGGCGTCGCTTCAGATTTTTCCGGTATTTCAGAACCGCCACAACAAGGCGGTCCGCCGCGTCAAGCAGGCGATTGAAGCGGGCGAATTGGGCGAGATCAGGCTCGTTTCCGTCCGTGTCAGATGGTGTCGGCCGCAACGCTATTACGACATGGCACCGTGGCGCGGCACTTTCTCGCACGACGGCGGCGCCCTCACCAACCAGTCGATCCACCACGTCGATTTAATTCGCCATCTGGGTGGCCCGGTGGCCCGGGTCAACGCCACCATGCGCACCCTGGGCGCGGAGATCGAGGTCGAAGACACCATCGTGGCCACCCTTTCATTCGACACCGGCGCCGTCGGGGTCGTCGAGGCAACGACGGCGGCCCGGCCCGATGATTTCGAGGCCTCGATTTCCATTGTCGGCTCGCAAGGCCTGGCCCACATTGGTGGCATTGCCGTCAACGAATTGCAGGTATTCACGCCGGCCCCATCAGCGTGCGCAGAAAATTCCGAGGACTTCCAGGGCATCAAGGGCGCCGGTGCCGTTTACGGATATGGTCACACGCAAATGTATAAGGACATCGTCGGCTTTTTTACCGATGCCACGCCCTATCCAGTCAGTCGCGATGATTGCCTGGGAACCCTTCGCCTTTTGCATGCCTTTTACCGCTCCGACGAAACCGACGACTGGGTGGATGTTGCCGATGCCGTGGAATCCGAACGCCTCGGTCGGGACAATGACGCCGTTTCCGCACTGTACAGGACGCCCCAGGGGAACAAAGCGTAATGACCACGCCCTTGAAAGTCGGCCTCGCCGGGTACGGGGTTGTCGGCAAACGCCGCAGGGAAATCATCGACGCCCACCCGGCGCTTGAAACGGTGGCGGTGTCTGACCGGGTACTGGGCGAGGACGGCGTATTCAAAGACGGTGTACGCTTTTTTGATGATTACCAAAAACTTCTCAAGCAAGACCTCGATATCGTGTTTGTCTGCCTTCACAACGATATCAACCCGCTTGCCACCATCGGCGGGCTTGAGAATGGTATGCATGTTTTTTGCGAAAAGCCGCCGGGCCGTGACGTCGCCGATGTCGAACGGGTGATCGAATGCGAGAAGAAAAACCCTAGCCTGAAACTGAAATACGGTTTTAACCACCGCTACCACGATTCCGTCCGCGATGCGCTGGCAATTATGCGCTCCGGTGAACTGGGAGACGTTATCAACCTCAGGGCGGTTTACGGGAAATCTCAGTTGATCACCTTCAACCAGTCATCCTGGCGCACCCAGCGCGATCTCGCGGGCGGCGGTGTGTTGCTGGATCAGGGCATTCACATGGTCGATCTTTTGCGGCTGTTCGCCGGAGAATTTGAAGAAATCCACAGCTTCGTTTCCAACACCGTCTGGAGCCACGATGTCGAGGATAACGCCTATGCCCTGATGCGCACCGAAGATGGCAAGGTGGCGATGCTGCATTCATCGGCCAGCCAGTGGCGTCACCGTTTCGGGCTGGAAATCACACTGACCAAAGGGGCATTGACGTTGGCCGGAATTCTATCCGGCTCAAAAAGCTACGGCGACGAAACCCTGACCATCGCGAGGACCGGCAACGACGACATGGGTAACCCGAAGGAAGAAAAGCGGTCTTATGACAACGACCCGTCGTGGGCTGACGAAGTCGCCGAGTTTGCCAACGCCATACACACCGATACCGCCATCGAGAACGGATCATCGAAAGACGCGCTGAATACCATGAAGCTCGTGTATCAAATTTATTGTGCCGACCCTGACTGGAAGACAAAGTGGGGCCTGAGCGACAAAACTCCCGATGAATAATTCACCCCGCGCAATACCAGCTATCCCGTTGCTACGGACATTGTCGGTGTCGGTCGTGCTGTTGGCCGTCGCCATCAGTGGTCTGGCCGCCGAGTTCGCCGTCAGGCTGGCGCAACCGGAACTGAATCCGGCCCGGCATTTGCGTTTCGAGGCATCCCAAAATGGCCTGCCGACTCTCGGCCCCCGCAACACCGAACAGCGCCAAATCAAAAACACCGGTGATTTTAACGTCATGATCCGTTTCAACCGGTATGGGTTACGCGATTCCAAGGATCTTGCCACATCCACCGAAGAAGACATTTTCCTGGTCGGTGATTCGTTCACCTTCGGTTGGGGAGTCAAAGAGAACGAACGCATCAGCGAACAACTGCAGACGTTGAGCGGGCGGCGGGTGTTTAATCTCAGCATACCGACCGGTTTCAACGGCTATGAAAAACTTCTCGATTATGCCACCGCCAACGGGGCAAGGATCAAAAACGTCATCATTGCCGTCAGCATGGAAACCGACCTCGGTCTTTACGACAAGGCATCGGCACCAAAAGACGCGGTCCCCACCCCGCCTTCCGGAGCGGGCAACATCCTGAAACGGATCAAGGGATACTTGACCGACAACTCAGCCCTGTACGTTTTGACGACCACGTTGATCCACCGCACTTCCGCCTTGAAGGCCCTAGCCGTCGGCACCGGGTTTTTAACTCCCAACCTGGAAGGCGTTCGCAAATACGAATTTTCTCAACAGGTCATCGAATCTTCAGCGCGGCGTCTCCAGAAAATAGCGGTGCGCTTTAACACGACGGTAGTGGTACTGCCGTCACGAGCATTGTGGGCAGGGGACCACCAAACAGTTGAGGGGCGGCGCCACAGCACTTTTGTTAAGAGAATTCTTGATCGCGGCCTTGATGTTATCGACCTCCGGGCCGCATTCGAAGCCGGGGGCAATCCCTTAATCTACCATTTTGCCAACGACCCTCACTGGACCCCGCGCGGTCATGCGCTGGCGGCAAAAGTCCTGGCAGCCCACCTTAAGACAAAAAGAAAGACCCCGTAGGGACAACGCGACCATATGCTTTTCAGCTCATCTGATTTTGTCTTCGGCTTCCTGCCAATCACCATTCTGGTGGTGATGTTGGCGGCGTTGATGGGCGGACGCCGCGCCTCTTTACTGACCCTGGTCGCCGCGTCGTTTGTTTTTTATGCCTGGTGGAACCCGCCCTATTTCATCTTGCTGTTTGCTTCCATCCTCGGCAATTACGCAGCCGGGGTTGCTCTCATGCGCCGCCCGTCAAAAGCACTGTTGTCTTTTGTTGTTGCCTTTAACCTTTGCCTGATTGCGTATTACAAGTACGCGCAGTTCCTGCTCGACATCGCGGGCGATCTCGCCGGCACGAACTGGGGCGCCGGAGACATCGCCCTTCCGCTGGCAATTTCGTTTTTCACCTTCCAGCAAATCTCCTTTCAGGTTGATGCTTACCGGGGCCAAGTCAAAGATAGAAATTTTTTCAATTACTGTCTTTTTGTTTCCTTTTTCCCACAACTGATCGCCGGGCCCATCATTCGCCACGGCGAGGTGATGCCGCAATATCTCAAAGACACTGCCTTCCGGCCGGCACTGTCGAATATCCGGATCGGGCTGATGATTTTCGTCATCGGCCTTTACAAGAAAGTCGTCATCGCCGATGGCATTACCGTCTTTGCCAATGCGGTCTTCGGTGCGGATGTGGTCGAGCCGACATTGCTGGATGCCTGGGCCGGAACGCTGGCGTACACCTTCCAGATCTATTTCGATTTTTCAGGATATTCAGACATGGCCATCGGTCTGGCCCGGATATTCGGCATTAAGCTGCCGTTGAATTTTCATTCCCCATACAAAGCGACCAATATCATCGATTTCTGGCGCAGCTGGCACATGACCCTATCCAGGTTCCTTCGCGATTACCTCTATATCCCCCTCGGCGGCAATCAACTTGGCAAAGCTCGGCGCTATATTAACATTATGGCGACCATGGTGTTAGGCGGGCTTTGGCACGGGGCGGCGTGGACATTCATTTTCTGGGGCGCCTTGCACGGCGCTTATCTTGGCATCAACCACGGATGGCGGCGGGCAAAACGGCGATTTGGTCTCGACCAGGGGTCATCGACGGCCTGGGGCCGGGCGATAGCGCGGATGGTGACCTTCCTGGCCGTGATTGTCGCCTGGGTCTTTTTCCGGGCCGACAACTTCACCGACGCGATGTCGGTGCTGGGCGGCATGATCGGCCTCAACGGTATTGTTCTGCCGGGGGCAGGCACGCTGTTGGTGGAACCGACAGCCTATATTTGGCTAGGAGCTATCCTTGCAATTGTGTGGTTCGCACCCAATACCCAGGAATGGCTCGCCGATCACGACCCGGTCCTTGACGACGACAGGCACCTGCTTGCAGCCTCCATCCAAAAAGCGGCCTCGAAAAGTTTTCCCTTCGCCGTAGCCTGGCGCCGCCGGCTCTTGTGGCTGGTGCCCTTCAGCACCATTTCCGGGATCCTTGTCGCCATGATTATCGCCTACCGGGGGGCCGATATCGCCGACTTTATTTATTTTGTGTTCTGATTGCTTGAGAGTATTGCGATGAAAATTCTCGGTTTCGTTCCCGCCCGCATGGCCGCCAGCCGCTTCCCCGGAAAGCCGCTGCATCCGATCGCCGGGCGGCCCATGTTAGAACATTGCTACCGGCGCGCCAAATTGTACGAGCGCTGGGACGCGTTGTTCATCACCACCTGCGACGAGGAAATTCGCACCTGGGCCGAAGGTCAGGGGCACCCCGTGATCATGACCGCCGACACCCACACCCGGGCGCTCGACCGGGTCGCCGAGGCCGCCGAGATTTGCGGCCAGGATGTTGAAGAAAACGACATTGTCGTCTGTGTTCAGGGCGACGAGCCGTTGCTGGGGCCCGACATGATCGAAGCCATCATCAAACCTTTCGACAACGACGCCGAAGTCGAAGGCACGTTGCTGTCGGTGCCGATCCCCGATGAGGCAACATTTCTCAACCCGGATATGGTCAAGCTGGTCCACGACTTGAAAGGCGACGTGATGTTCACGTCCCGCGCGCCCATTCCCTACGCCAAGAAATTTTCCCCAGCGCTTGGGGCCAAGCGAGTCGGCGGTATTTTTGGGTTTCGCTGGCATTTTTTGAAATGGTTTACCGACCAGCCGGAAAGCCCGATGGAAATTGCCGAAGCGTGCGATTCCAACCGCATTTACGATAACGGCCGCCGCCAGCGGATCGCCCCGGCACCGGCCCGGCCATACCTATCCGTCGACAGCCCCGAAGATGTGGGCCGCGTCGAAGCCGTTATTAAAGATGATGATCTCTGGGGAAAATATTGAAAATGACCGACACCGCGAACCAGCCCTTTGAGGCGCTGATCTTCGATCTCGACGGCACGCTAATCGATTCCGCGCCCGACGTGCGGGCATCGGTCAACCGAGTATTGGCAGGCTTGGGCCGGCGGGAATTGACGCTGGAAGAAACCAAGGACATGGTCGGTTGGGGCGGTCGGGTGCTGATCGTAAAGGCCCTGGCGCTAACCGGCAACGCCGGAACGGATGAAGACATCGACAAGGGGCTGGAAGGGTTTCTTTCCACCTATGCCGCCCACCCGGCCGATCACACCTATGTTTTTCCCGGTGTCATCCAGGCGCTGGAAGTTTTCCGCAGCGCCGGGGTAAAGTTAGGCATCTGCACCAATAAGCCGACGGCGACGACACCGCCGGTGTTGCAGGCCCTGGGACTTGATGGATTTTTCGATGTTATTTCCTGCGGCGATGCGGTGCCGCACAAGAAACCCGACGGACGCCATATAGAGTTAGTCGTCGAACAACTGGGTGCGACCATCGAGACTGCGGCCATGGTCGGCGATTCGGAAAGCGATATTACCGCCGCCATCAATGCCGGGGTCAAATCCGTCGCCGTCACCTTCGGCTACGCCCATGTTCCCGTTGGGGAATTGGGCGCCGACGCCCTGATCGATCATTTTGACGATCTGGGCGCAGCGCTTGTAAAAATTTCAGGAACCCGGTGACGGGGGTTTTTCGGCAGAGATGAACCAGGCAAACCCCATGATGCGGCCAAGCCAGCGTTCCAGCGGTGATTGCATCGGCCACGGTTCGCCGTAAACCAGGAACCCGCCGGGATGGGTGCCGTAACGCTTGATTTGCCAGCGGCGATAAAACCGCCCCAGTTTCGGTATCAGGTAGAAATAAAATTCACCCTTGCGCAGGGAGAGGTTTTTGTAGCGCCCGAACAATTCTCCGATACCGCCCCGGGTGTAACACCGGGTAATCGGGTTTTCGACCGTTTGTGCATCCTTGCCACCCCATTCAGTGGCCCGTCCAAGCCAGTTTATGTCGCCAAACGCCTTGCCTTTCAAAACACCAACGCAGAGCCACATGTTGATCCAGTAATGCCACGAGCTTTTGCAATACAGCATAATAACCGCTCGCCCGCCGGGTTTAAGCACGCGCCAAGCCTCATCGACGGCTTTTCCAGTGTCGCTGGTGTGGTGCAGAACGCCGTTGGAATAAACGATGTCAAAACTGTCGTCCGGAAACGGCAACTTCTCGGCATCCCCCTGCATAGCCCGGCAGCCCCGTTCATCGACCCCCAGCAGTTTGAACTTCGCCGCCGTCGCCTCGGCACGGGCCTCGGTGATGTCGATGGCGGTAACGATGGCACCATGATGCGCGAACAGAGCCGAATGACCGCCGGCACCGGGTCCGATCTCAAGCACCCGCTTGCCATTCAGATCGGCAAGCGGCATTTCAACCACCGCCATGTGCTCGCGCAGGCGAAACATGTCTTCAAGCGCATCAAGGGCAACAAGCAATTGTTCGCGGGTGATATCCGTGGTGTCGGCGTAAAGCGAGTCGTAAAGCGCGCCCCAGAACG
Organism: Pseudomonadota bacterium; assembly: GCA_027624235.1. Taxonomy (GTDB): domain Bacteria; phylum Pseudomonadota; class Alphaproteobacteria; order Rhodospirillales; family Casp-alpha2; genus Casp-alpha2. Next base: position 7,293 of record JAQBYB010000067.1, read on the forward strand.
CCTGGATATCCTTTTTTTCTTCCGTCATCGTCATGCCGCAGAATAGACCGGCACCAACTTCGAGGCCAGCCGCCACTCACCTCATCCATGATTAATTCCCTCCTCCGCAAGGCCCGTCAGTTCACTACCGATCCGGTTCTCCGGCGCTGGCTGTTCGGCCGCCTTACCGGTGGCGTTGCCGGACCAAGGCCGTTCAGCGTTCACCGCCCGCCTTATCTCGAAGGGGTTTCAGCTCAAAAAGCCGTACCCGACAGCGACAGCGCTTTCCACCCATTGTCGGCGCTACCCCCGGTGGGACCGATCGAGTTGCCGCTTGCCGGAACGCGGCTCAAGCTCAATCCCGGTGACGAGAGCAACATTTTCAACCGCTCCTTTAGCGACATCGAGACCTTGTTAGCGCTGCACCGGTTTGCCTGGGTGCCGCTGGTCGAAGGCAGCGGCGTTACTGCTTCTTGGGTTCAGGCGTTGTGGGATATCTGGCGCGGCGGCTTCGGTGTTGCCGGCAAAGGCTGGGCCTGGCACCCCTATACGACAGCGGAGCGCGCCATCAATATTCTCGATTATGCCGATAAAAAAAGCCTGCCGGAACCCATCGATGAAACGGTGACGTTGCTGGCGGCTCACGCCGAAGCGATTTTCAAAAACCTCGAATATTTCGGCGAGCACGATACGTCGAACCACCTGTCGAACAACGGGCGCGGGCTGTACCGGCTGGGGCTGGCGTTAGGCATCAATTGGGCCGCAGAGGCCGGGGCAAAAATCCTCGAGCAAGAGGCAAAGCGCATTCTCATGCGCTCGGGCGTACTTCGCGAAGGATCCAGCCATTATCATCTGCTGATCACGCGCAATTTTGCTGATGCCTGGCTGGCGGCACGCGCTCACGACCGCCCCGAAGAAGCCGCGCTTCGAAATATCGCCGCCCGAGCCCTAGCCGTGATTCCGTGGCTAATCCTGCCGGGCGGCATGCCCTTGATCGGCGACGTATCACCGGATTGCCCGCCCGACTACCTGTTGGGTTTGGCCGGACTGGAAAGCGGCTGGCTGGCGGGGCTGACGAAGGACAAAAAGGCGGCGCTGCTGGAATTGATTGATGAAACCCGTCCGGTGGACCCGGAAAGCCTACTCGAAGACGGCTGGCTGCGGTTGGCCTGCGGCCCCTGGACCGGCCTTTGGCATGCCGCGCCCGATGGCTGGTCTCAGGCCCCCGGTCACGGCCATCAGGACGCCGGCGGGTTCGAATTACATTTTCAGGATCAACCAGTATTCATTGATCCGGGCCGTGGCGCTTATGGAGAAACCGGCGAGGCCGCTCATTATCGTTCCGCCCGGGTGCACAATACACTGAGCGTCGATGGCGCTGACCCTTTCCCCGTCAACAAACCCTACTACGACGATGCCTTCCGCCACGACATCACCGGAACAGCGCCGGAATTGACCGGCGGTGGCGATGAGGTGCTTCTCACCCATCACGGGTTCAGCCGCCTGAAGGGGGTCGGCGCGCTTCATCGCAAATGGCGGTTCACGGAAAAAATAATGACCTTGTCAGACCAACTGGCCGGGAACGGCGTGCACCGCCTGACCAGAAGGCTGATTACGCCCATGAACGCCGAAGCCGGGGCCGGTGGCGTGGTGCTTAGCGGCCAGGGAAGAACATTCCACGTCAATTCGGCCGACGCGACGGCAACGGTATCCGAGATTGTCTGCTGGCAGGCGTACGGTGAAGGGCGTCCCGGTTTCATGATCGAGTTTACCGCCGATACGCCATTGCCGTGGTCCGGCGAAATCCGGGTTGAGGTACTTTGACCATGTCCGGGTTCGCAGATGTCAGCGTCATCGTCGCCGCCTATCAGGCCGCCGGCACCATTGGCCGCACACTCGCGAGCATTGCCGGACAAACCCTGAAACCCCGCGAGGTCGTGGTTGTCGATGACGGCTCCGCGGACGGCACGATGGGAGTTGCGGTCGCCTTTCGATCGCAAATGAACGGCATCGAGCTGCGAACTTTTCGTAGCGACGAAAACCAGGGTGCCGGTGCGGCGCGTAACCGCGCCATCGGGGAATCGACGCAACCCTATCTGGCGTTTCTCGATGCCGATGACGAGTGGCTGCCGGAAAAGCTGGCCCGCAGCATGGCTGTCTTGAAAGAAAGCGGCGCGGTCCTTATCGCCCATGACTATATCACTGGCGAAGGCGGAGCCGCCCGGCACCACCATTGTGAACGGCGTTTCCGGGAAGGCGATCCTTTTGTCGGCCTGTACCGGAAGGGCTATATCGCGTCGTGTAGCGTCGTCTGCGAACGGGCCGCCGTGATCAACGCCGGTGGTTTTGATCCTGGCCTGCGCAATGCGCAGGATTTTGATCTGTGGCTGGCGATGTTGAAAAACCCCGAAACCCGGTTTGTCGTCTTCGACGAGCCGTTGTTGCGCTATCACGTGACGGCGGGCGGCATTATGAGCCACACCCGCCGCCGCCTTCGCTGCGCCCTGCTGATTGCCGAGCGCTATTTTCCCGATCTTGGGCAGCGTCCCGGCTCGGCGCTGATGAGCCTTTGGTTCCGGGTCGCAGCGCTGCATCTGGAAGCAGCCCGCGCCCATGCCAAAAAGGGCCGGCTTTTTGCTTTGCTAGCGACCACCGCGCTATTTCCATTTCGCCTCGTCGTGATAACCGCCAAGTCTCTTTTTATCCGCCCCGTTCCCCGGGGCAGTCTTTTTTCGTCGGAAGAGCCTGTCTCCATGGACAGAAAATATCCCGTAACAATTTTCCTGTGGCTTTGGGTCGTCGCCATTACGGTGGCGTATAGTTGGCAATTTCTTGATCTCTTCATGCCCATTCTAGGAAGTCTCGGTATACGATGACGGCACTCGCAGTCCTTGTTCTCGAAATCACCGCCTGTCTCGGACTCGGCGCGGTAGTGCTGCGTCTGCTCAATTTGCTCGCCACCCTTAAACGCTCGGAGCTTCTGCCCTGGAGTTTCGCCATTGGCTATGGCGCGCTCGGTTGGCTGTTGTTCTTCGCCGGTGTTGCCGGGAAATTTTCTGTGCTCCCCCTAGCCGCCCTTTTGGGCCTTGGCACTTTCGGGCTGGTGGCATTGCGCGGTGTTTTGCCACCCCCCGATGAATATTCTGAGAGAACTCCATTGGGTCCGTTTGACTTTGCCCTTCTGGCAGCGCTGGCGATCGCCCTTGTCTTCGATCTGCTGGAGGGGCTGGCACCTCCAGCCGATGCCGACTCGCTGGCCTATCACTTCGCCCTGGCCAAACAATTCATTGCCGAGGAACGGCTTTTTTTCGTCGAGCGGGCGTTGGATGGTGCGGTGCCCCTGCTCAATCAAATGACATACGTCCCGGCGCTGGCGCTTGGTGGCGAGAAAGGCCTAACCCTATGGACAATGGTGTCCGGATGGGCGGCCACGGCCCTGCTTTTTTCAGTTTGCCGCCGCTATCTTGACAGGCGTTGGTCACTTGCCATTGCCGTAATCTTCCTGACCACACCAACCGTCGTATACGGTGGCGGCAGCGGACAGGTGGAGGTGCGTAACACAATGTTTGCGATCATCGCTGCCTTCTCCGTGGCCCGGGCAGTCACGACTGATGATTTGCGGCATGCGGCGCTAGCCGGGGTTGCTGTCGGGTTTTTTATGGCCGGGAAGTATATCGGTCTGCTATTCGCACTTTCCTGCGGGCTTGCCATATTGCTGCAACGACGATGGTTTATGTATGGTTTCGTCCTGACCATTGTCGCTTTCGTGGCAGGTGGTCAATGGTACGTTTGGAATGCCATCCACACCGGTGATCCCTTTTTCCCTTTGTTGTTCGAAGTGCTCGGTAACACCGCCGTACCTTTCTGGAACCACGAACAGCACGCCACCCTGCAAAGATATTTTCTAGAGAGCGAGCAAGCCGTCCCGACGAACATTTTGTGGCTCGTTCTCTATCCTTTTGTGGCAGCCCTTTCGGGGTATCCACAATTCGAGTCGGGCCGCACCGGTTTTGGCCCATTTATTTTGTTAGTGCTTCCACTTGCGCTTGCCGGCGCGTGGCAATACAGGGAGCGGATAAAACAACATCCTTTGCTTATCGTGGCTTCTATCACCCTTCTTTTTTACGCCTTTTGGTTCCTGATCGGGTCGTCACAACGAGTCCGACACTTGATGCCTGTCCTGCCTCTCGCGCTCCTCATTCTCACCTTTGCCGCACACCGTTGGGCACGCGCCCACGGGCTACTAAACCTCCTGATGGCCGCTACACTCATTACCGTTGGGATTCAATTAGCCGGCTCCGCCGTATTCAGCCTGAATTACGTTCGACATTTTATATCTGGTGAAACCCGCCAGGCTTTCTTACACCGCAATGTTTCTGGCTATGATATCGTGCCCTGGGTAAATCAAAACCTGACATCCGATGATCGTCTGTATCTCCATTCCCGGCAGCTAAATTACCTTCTCCGTGTGCCCTATTTTTATGCCCATACGCACCAGGAAAGTTGGGTTGACACCAGGCCGGAAGCCAGCGATCCGAGCAAGTTTCTTCACCAACTTAGGAAACTCGGGATCACGCACCTCCTCGTTGCGCCGGGCCAGGCCATTGAGCCCCCCGACAAGGGTCTTAACCAATGGCGTCCTTTGCTGCGTGCGGGATGTGTCGAGATAGCGAAAGAAATCGAAACGCTATCAATCGGGTCGCGATCTCTGGGGTCGCTTTCTCCCAATCGAGCATATATTTTAAAAATGACGAATGAAAAATGCACCCTTTAGAAGAAGAGGCGATAAGGTGCCGCGCAATCTTTCTTACGATGATGCGCTCTTCAGCTGTTTTTTTCTGGCCATAATATTACGCAGAATTTCCTCGCCACGCGACGCCTGCTTGCCCGAGAACATGTTTGTCAAAATACTGACGGCGCGCCACGGTCGCCGCAGGAACATCGTTCCGTAGAACGCCATGAAATAAAGATAACGAATCCAGACCAAATGTTTGTCCCGAAGGTGCGGGTTGTAGGACTTGGCAAAGGCCAGATCGGAGAAAGGTATTAAGCTGTTGAAATAGGCGTCCGACATAGGCTCAATTTTATTCTGTTCAACGAGCTGTGTGTACAGTTCCGAGCCCGGATAGGGAACGTAAGGAATAAAACTTGAATCGTTGACCCCAAGCCACGCACATTTGATTCCAAAGGTGAAGTTGGCCAACATTTCACGTGGCGTATCCTCGGGAAACGCGAAAATCATGTTGATCTTGACGTTAAGGCCGCGCTTGATGCTCGCCTCCATAGACTCGACGAGTTTGGGCAATGAAACCTTTTTCTTGATCCGCTTGAGCACCGTTTCTGACCCACTCTCCGGAGCATAGTTCATGTTGCGGCACCCGGATTGCCATAACCTGTCAATTACTTCCCCATCTAGCGCCTCTGAGCGTGTTCCGCTGGGAAGTTGCCAAGTGAAGCTATAGTCGCTGGCGAGAATTAAGTCCGTAAACTCCATGATCCAGTCTTTTTTGACGATTGCGGTCAGGTCGTAGAGATCAAAATTTTCGGCATCGTATTTTTTGATGTATTTAACCATCTCATTAAAAACAAGTTGTGGTGAACGCGCCTGCCAGCGTGTTGTCCACATGCCCGGGCTGGAACAAAAAGTGCACTGAAACGGGCAGCCGCGGGTAGCCATCAGGGGCATGCTGCGGCCCAAGTTGACGCCGTGACCATATCCGCCGTCCATATACGCTGCTAGCGGCAAGTCCGACCAGTCTGGTTCTGGAATATCATCAATGTTCCGGATGCGGGCTCGGGGGGCATTAATGTGAACACCTCCATCGTCACAGAAAGCTACGCCATTGAGCGGGCGCGGGTCTTTCCCATCTAGGGTTGTTTTGACAATTTCCAGCAGCGTTTCCTCGCCCTCGCCACGTGCACACAGGTCAATTGCCGGGCAATCCTTGAGCACATGCTCCGTACACCCTGTGACATGCTCACCACCGACAATAATCAATGCGCTAGGAAACCGTTCCCTGATACCTTCAATAACCCTTTTGTCATGGGTCCAGGAACAAGAAAACATGGCGGAATAGCCTATAATCTCGGCGTCAGGATTGATTCGTTCTATAATCTGGTCGACCGGCAGCCCAAGGGCCAGGCCGACGGTACCTTCGATTGGTGTTAGGCGCTCGATATCCTCACCAATGGCATCAATTGTTTGCACTTCAAACCCTTTTGCTCGCAGAGTCCCGGCCAAATAGGCAATAGCAATCGGAGGTGTCGTCGAGGTGCTTAGCGAAAATTGCGAGAGAACCATCGGGGGCCGAATTAGAACAATCTTACTCACTTACACTTTTTCCTTTTGGTGACGCTCATTGTCGAATATGAAATTCGTGCCGACGCTATAAATACCCTGTTGAACAAATTTTGAGAAGAACTTGTTTATGTCTTTTGGTTTACTAAAGACAATTAACCGCATCGTAATTTGATATGGGTCTTCCTGCGCTGAATTTCACCCAACTTTTTTAGCTCAGGCATCCGTGACCTCACAGGGCTGTTGCAGAGGAAAAACAGTTCCAATGATTACGCTACATGGGTAAGGTCGCCGCGTTTTGAAGATCGCCTCGAAATTCTCAGGTGAAATGGCTGTTTTCCTTTTTGGATCATAATGTTACAATCGGCTCGTAGCCGAGTTTTTTCAGTACAGTAGTGGTTTTCCATACAAAATCAGCATTGTGATAAAGACATCTGTCCTCATCCCCGCCTATAACGAGCAGGCGACGATCATCGAAATACTCGAGCTCGTAGGACATCAAACGATCGACGGTGTCGAGTTCGAGGTCATTGTCATTGACGACTGCTCAACGGACCGGACGGTCGAATTGCTGGAGGGGCGCCCGGACCTCTACAACAAATTCGTCAAACAGCCGAAAAACGGCGGCAAGGGTGCGGCTGTCAAAGCCGGACTCAGGGAGGCCACCGGCGATTTTATCCTGTTCCAGGACGCCGACATGGAATACGACCCGGCGGAATATCCGAAGCTTTTGAAGCCGGTCATCGACTTCGACGCCGATATCGTCATGGGCAGCCGGATGGTGGCGTCGCAATGCACGCGGGTGTCTTATTTTTGGCACAAGGTCGGTAACAAACTGATCACTCTCATTTTCAATATTCTCAACAACACCACTTTTACCGACGTTTATTCCTGTTACCTGCTTTACCGACGCGACCTGGTCGATCCTAAATCATTAATCACAGATGGCTGGGAACAGCATGCTGAAATCCTTTCCCGGGCCGTGGCCAAGGCGAAAGCCATGTACGAAGTTCCGGTCAGCTATTACGGGCGTTCCTACGCCGAGGGAAAGAAGATCAAGGCGTATCACGCCGTCGCCGTTATCTGGACAATTTTCGTACGGCGTCTTTTCCGTTAACGCATCGGGAGTTTTGTTAAATGGGCAAAGACGATATCGATCCGCTGAGTGACA
>JAQBYB010000068.1 GCA_027624235.1 Pseudomonadota bacterium
GGAGCTTATATATAAGCGCCGCCGCCAACCTCAGATTTGCCTGCCGAGAATCAGGAACCAGCCTTCAATTGATAGGCCGTTCCCCAACCCCAAGCACCGGAGCCGAAGCCACGGGCGACAACCCGTTCGCGGTAGATGTTGGAGATCATGTCCCCATCACCGCCCAAGAGTGCCTTGGTCGAACACATCTCGGCACACAAAGGCAACTTGCCTTCCGCGAGACGATTGCGTCCATACTTCTGGAACTCGGCGGACGAATTGTCCTCTTCCGGTCCACCGGCACAGAAGGTGCACTTGTCCATCTTGCCGCGGCTTCCGTAATTCCCGGCTTGCGGGAATTGCGGCGCCCCGAACGGACATGCGAAGAAGCAATATCCGCAACCGATGCAAAGGTCCTTGGAATGCAGGACCACGCCTTCTTCCGTTTCGTAGATCGTGTCCACCGGGCAGACCGCGATGCACGGCGCGTCAGAGCAGTGCATACAGGCTACCGAAATGGACCGCTCGCCGGGTTTGCCGTCGTTGATGGTGACGACCCGGCGCCGGTTGATGCCCCAAGGCACCTCGTTCTCGTTCTTACATGCAGTGACACAAGCGTTGCATTCGATACAGCGCTCGGCGTCACAAAGGAACTTCATACGTGCCATGATTTTACCTCCTCAGCCTTACGCTGCTTCTATGCGACACAGGGTAACTTTCGTTTCCTGCATCTGGGTTACTGCATCATATCCGTAGGTTCCGCACATATTGGACGCTTCGCCCAACACGTAAGGATCGGCACCCGAAGGATACTTGTCTCTCAAGCTTTTGCCCTGCCAATGACCACCGAAGTGGAAGGGCATGAAGGCCACACCCGGTGCGACGCGCTCGGTGACCAATGCCTTGATCAGCACCTTGCCGCCTTCCGGAGAATGGACCCACATGTCCTGGCCGTCCCGGATGCCGGCATTGTTGGCATCGGTGGGATTGACCTCGCAGAACATGTCTTGCTGTAATTCCGCAAGCCATTTGTTGGAGCGGCTTTCGTCACCGCCGCCTTCGTACTCAACCAGACGCCCCGATGTCAGAATCGTCGGGAACTTCTTCGAGTGATCGACGTTCTGGATCGACTCGTACTTGGTCGGCAGGCGATAGGCCTGCTTGTCCTTGTGGGTCTTGTACTTGGGCAGAAGATCGCGCCGGTTCGTGTACAACGGCTCACGATGCAGCGGGATCGGATCCGGGAACGTCCAGACCTCGGTCCGCGCCTTGGCGTTGCCGAAGGGTGCGCAACCGTGCTTGATGGCGACACGTTGGATGCCACCGGAAAGATCAGTCTTCCAGTTGGTCTTGTCGCCGGCAACCTTGTCGATGGCGGCTTTTTCCGCCGCCGTCAGATCGCCGTCCCAGCCGAGTTTCTTGAGCATGGCCATCGAGAATTCCGGATAGCCATCCTTGATCTCGGAGCCGACCGGATAGGAGCCCTCGGCAAGCAGGTTTTCACCATTGCGTTGGACACCAAAGCGAGCCCGGAAACAGAGACCGCCTTCGGCAACCGGCTTCGACGGATCGTACAGCACCGGGGTCCCCGGATGCTTGAGCTTGTCGGTGCCCCAGCAGGGCCACGGCAGGCCGTAGTATTCACCCGAAACCTTGCCGCCTTTGGCCAGCAGCGTGGTCTTGTCGAAGGTGTGCTGGTTGGCCATGTGGGCTTTCAAGCGTTCCGGCGACTGGCCGGTGTAGCCGATGGTCCACATGCCGCTGTTGAACTCGCGGGTGACGTCTTCAACTAAAGGCTCGTTCTTGTTGACCTTGATGTTTTTGAACATCTCTTTGTCGAACCCGAGTTTCTTGGCGAGCAGATACATGATTTCATGATCCGGTTTCGCCTCGAAGACCGGGTTGAAGACCTTGTCGCGCCACTGCAAGGAGCGGTTGGACGCGGTCACCGAGCCATAGGTTTCGAACTGGGTCGCCGCCGGCAGGACATAAACGCCGTCCTTGCGGTCGGGGATGACGGCAGCGAAGGTCGGCACCGGGTCGATAATGACCATGATGTCGAGTTTTTCCATCGCTTTCTTCATTTCCGGCAAGCGGGTCTGTGAGTTACAGGCATGCCCCCACAGCACCATGGCGCGCAGGTTGTCGGGTTGATCGATGTTCTTCTTGTTTTCGAGAACACCGTCAATCCACCGCGACACCGGGATGCCCGCCGATTCCATCAGCTTCTTCGAGGCGAAGCGCTTCAGGACATAATCGTAAGGCACGTCCCAAACCCGGGCCCAATGCTTCCACGAACCGGTCGCCAGGCCGTAGTACCCAGGCAGGGAATGCGACAGGACGCACATATCGGTCGCGCCCTGCACGTTGTCATGACCGCGGAAAATATTGGCGCCGCCGCCCTGTGTGCCGACGTTACCCAAAGCCAACTGCATGGCGCAATAGGCCCGCGTGTTGTTGTTGCCGGTGGTATGCTGGGTGCCGCCCATGCACCAGACGATGGTGCCCGGACGGTTGTTGGCCAATGTCCTGGCGACCCGGCGCAACTGCGAACCGGGAACGCCGGTGACGCTTTCGGTTTCTTCGGGCGTCCACTTTTTGACTTCAGCGCGGACCTTTTCCATGCCCCAGACACGCTGCTTGATGTACTGCTTGTCTTCCCAGCTGTTTTCGAAGATATGCCAGAGGATCCCCCAGATCAGGGCGACGTCGGTGCCCGGACGGAAACGCACGTATTCGTCGGCATGCGCCGCCGTGCGTGTGAACCGCGGGTCACAAACGATGATCGCCGCGTTGTTCTGCTCCTTGGCCTTCAAGATATGCTGCATGGCCACCGGATGGGCTTCCGCCGCGTTCGAGCCGATCATGAAGATCGCCCGCGAATTGTGCATATCGTTGAAGCTGTTCGTCATCGCACCGTAGCCCCAGGTGTTAGCAACACCCGCGACCGTGGTCGAATGACAAATCCGCGCCTGATGGTCGCCGTTGTTCGAGCCCCAGAAGGCATAGAACTTGCGGAACAGGTAGGACTGTTCGTTCGAGAACTTCGCCGAACCCAGCCAATACACCGAATCAGGGCCGGACGTCTTGCGGATGTCCAGCATCTTGTCGCCGATTTCGTTGATCGCCTGGTCCCAAGAAAGTTTGACCCACTTGCCACCCGACAACTTCATCGGATAACGAAGACGGCGTTCACCGTGAGCGTGTTCACGGACAGACGCACCCTTGGCGCAATGGGCGCCCAGGTTGAAGGGGCTGTCGAAGCCCGGTTCTTGTCCGACCCAGACGCCGTTATCGACTTCGGCGATCACCGAGCAGCCCACGGAACAGTGGGTACACACAGACTTGATCTTCTTCATTGCCTTAGCGGTTTGCGCTTGCGCTTCCTTGACCATGCCTAACGGCAGGGCCGAAGCAAGCGCGACGCCTCCGGCGGTTACCCCTGAACGCTTCAGGAATGTACGGCGGTCCATGGAACCCCCGATAACGCCAGCTAAGGCTTTCTTTAAACGGGGGCCATTTGTTACCCCGTCGCTCGTTTTGGTGAGCATTGGATGTCTCCTGTTTGGTTTTGGTTAGAACCTAGCCAGTTCGTAGTATTTTTTGACGTGGTCGGTTTCCTGATAGCCGGAACTGCTCCCGGTTGCAGGAACCGCCGCCTTCGCCTGCTTCGATGTCAAGGCCACCGCCGCCACTCCGGCGGCACCGCCGGCGAGACCGGCAGCCTTTAAGAAGTCACGGCGGGGAAGCGATTTTTTAGATTTTGTCATCATCTTCTCCTAGTCAGTTTCCTCAATTTATCCACGCGACGGCGTCAAAACCGGACGCCACTTGTAAACACGTCGCTTATCGCGGCGCCTTTATGCCGCCATCTCAAACGCTTCGGCTTCGATGGCCAAAAACAGCCTGCCGATGGTTCCGACCGGCGTATACAGTGCGGCCGCTTCGGCGCCTTCCAGGTCAGTAAAGAACTGCCCCGCCCACGACGCCATGTGGGTTTCATAAAACTTTTGTTGATCTGCCAGCGTCGCGGGTTCGCCGAACGCGCCGGTAATCAGGCCGTGCATGATTTCACAAAGATAGGCGATGTGGTCTTCGGGTTCCGATGAAGTGCCGGAGGCGGCGACACCGATCGCATCCATATCATGGCGCAATTTTGCCAGCGGCTTTTCATAAACAAACCCGGTCAGGTACTGCGACGCGTAGGGATGCATCTCGCCGCCGGCGCCCATGCCAAAAAACAACAGCGTGTATTCCTCTTCGGCGCCGGTCCGCGACGTGCGCCCGGCCATGGCGCCAAGCAACGCCAGGGCCTGGCCAAGGTCGGTATCCGTGCCGGTGTACTCTGATCCCAGGCCGCGAACGATTTCCAAGGTCTCGTCGCTCATCGGCGCACCCAGCACCCGGGCCAGTAATCCGTACAGGCCGGCGCGCGGCACATCCACATCGGAAACGACCGGAAATTTACCCGCCTCGCCGGATGGATTGCCCTCTGAAGGAAGAGACCGTCGCTGCTGAACGTCCCCTCCATTCCTCCCTTCGGAATGGATAGCCGCCAATAGGTGTTTCCTTTTTTACCGTCTCCACGACCGGTTGGTCTGGAGAAGCTTCTCCCAATGCGTCGCCTAGTCTTAGGTATACCAACGCTTCCTGATAGACCCCGCCTTGCGTTATACGCAGCATCAGTATCCAGCTATTCGAAGCCTCAAGTCAACGACTATCATTGCCGAACTCAACAAAGCCATATTCAGAAGACGAATAGTTATCATTGATTTAAACGCTCTTTTGGAATCCTCTTGTTAGGAGGACAAGGGCTTCGGGATTGTTCAATCAGAAGATAGTTGGGAATATCGGGAAAAGCCCGAAAGGGCGCTTAGAGGGCGCCTAAACAGCGTCGTCGGGGGGGCGGACATCGCTTTTTCTGGGCTCTTTGGGGGTATCGTCGGCGGAGTCTTCTGCGGCGGTTATAACTTCCTCGCCCTTGCCCTCGCCGTCATCATCGCCATCAACGATATCATCGTCTGCCTTATCCTCACCAAAGTCGTAGCCCTTGCCGGCTTTATAGGCACTGTCGGCGGCGGTGAGAATCTTCTGAACGATGCGGTAATTGAGGTCATAGTCGTTGAGACCGTCGCGGAATCCGAAAAAAGGATTGCTCAACCACAGCGCCTTGAAGGCCTGGCGTTTCAAAAAATCGGGGATGTTGGGGCCAAAAAACGGGGTGAAATCGGAATCCTTTTTCAGGCTTTCGACCGGCGGCAGGTCTTTGACCGCGGCTTCCTGTTCAGGCGTCAACGGTGCGTTTTCGTCCTCACCCTCAGGCCCGGCGGGGAACGCCTGCAGCGCCGCCGCCTCTGCATTTTCGGGGGCATTTTCGGGGCCATTTCCGGGATCGAACAACGCCAAGGCATCGGCCGGCGCCGCCTCATAAGCGGTTTCGCCTTCTTCCGGTCCGGCCAGGGGCCGCATCGGCTGGACGAAGCCGCGCGCGGTCAGGCCGCCGGACCTGGACATGGTCTCGGAACTGGCCTCGGCAACGGCCACAGAGGCTGCCGGGGTTGCCGCCCCATCGGGCTTGAGGCCGTCGCTATCGCCGCGCGCAAGTTTACGCTGCGACCAACGCGAAAGCCGGCCTTCCGCTCTTTCCTTGCCGCCACTCATTGTCGAGGGCCTTTGTTGCCCTGCGCCCCGAAGCCGCCCTTGCGGGGGTCATAGGATTTCTTCTGCTTGCGCTTCTCGAATTTCTCATCGACATGATAGGTGTCGATGTACTCCAAAACCCAGGCGACGATCTCTGGCGGCATCGGCACGCCTTCGACGATCTGGTCGGTATTTTCGGTATAGCGCTCGGCCTCATAGGGACATGCGGTGGCCAGGAAAGGGATGACTTCCGGGTCGTCGGCCTCCTCGCCCGGATTGAGGACGATATAGACAGAGGGCTGGTCTTCGGAAATGTTCTTGCGATAGCCCTCGGTCTCGCCGGCAAACAATTCCAGGGGCAGCGTCGCGGCGTGATAATGCACCCAGTCGTCGCCGCGCCCCAGTTCCTTCCACACCCCGGCGGCATCCATGGGTGGCGCGCCGACGATCACGGCGATCGGCGACCATTCAAAATCCTGCCACGGATTGTCGATCTTGCGGCGTTCAATGACGATGCCGACATCGACACTTTGCCGGGTTCCGGTGGCGGCGTCGGGTGTGGTATCCGTGCTCATGCGGCGCCTCTTTCCTTGGTCGCCAGCAGGCGTTCGGCCTCGGCCAGATTGTCTTTGTCGTTGATGTTGAAGAAAGGGTCAAACGATTGTGTGGAAAAGTCCACCTCGATCAATTGATAGCGCGCCGTCCACAGGTCGATCTTGCGCATATCCTCCTCGATCATGGCGCGGCGAAGATCGGCGGCCAGGGATATGGGCCACAGGCCGAACACCGGATGGGGGCGGCCATTGGAGGCCGCGCAGGCCAATTCGGCGCCGGCCTCCTCCACCGCGCCTTGCAACCGTGCGACCAAATCCGTCGGCACAAACGGCGCGTCGGTGGCGAAGGTCGCCACCCATTCCGTTCCCGGCGCGTTAACCGCCGACCACTCCAAGCCCGTCAGCACGCCCGCCAGGGGGCCGGCGAAATCTCCGATGACATCCGGGATCACGTCGAGGTCATACGCGGCGAAGCGCCCCGCATCGCCGTTGGCGTTGATCATCAGCTTGGAGACCTGGGGCCGGACGCGCTCAATAATCCGCGCCAGCATCGACCGACCGCCCAACATCGACAGGCTTTTATCGCCGCCGCCCATGCGCCGCGCCAGCCCGCCGGCCAACAGCACGCCAACAATATTATTCATTGATCCGTCCCGGTCCGGGCTTCGCCCGTCCGCGCCTCTTGCGCCTCCGCCACGGCGTCATATTCAATGCGTTCTTCGCCGGACAACACGACGAACCGTTTGCCGCGGGCGCGGCCGATCAGGGTCAGGCCGACCTGGCGCGCCAGCTCCACGCCCCAGGCGGTGAAGCCCGACCGCGAGGCGACGATGGGGATTCCCATCTGCACCGCCTTGATGACCATTTCGCTGGTCAGCCGTCCGGTGGTGTAGAAGATTTTGTCGGCGCCATCGATACCGTGCTTGAACATGTAACCGGCGATCTTGTCGATGGCGTTGTGACGGCCGACGTCTTCCATGTACAGCAGCACCTTGTCTTCCCTGGCCAGCACGCAACCGTGAATGGCGCCGGCCTCCAGGTATAGGCTGGGCATGGTGTTGATATTTTTGATCAGGCTATACAGCCATGAGGTCTTGATTTTGGCGCCGGTGGGCAGTCTCACGGTCTCGAACTTTTCCATGACGTCGCCGAACACCGTGCCCTGGGCGCAGCCGGACGTCATCGTCTTTTTCTTCAGCTTTTCCTCGAAGTCGGTCTTGCGCGCGGTGCGCACGACAATGGTGGAAATGTCTTCTTCGTAATCGATGCCGGTGATTTCATCGTCGGGCAGCAGCATGTTCTGGTTCACCAGATAGCCGATCGCCATGTATTCGGGGTAATCGCAGATCGACATCATGGTGACGATTTCCTGGCCGTTGAGGAACAACGTCAACGGTCGCTCCACCGTCACCGAGGTTTCAACGGGGTTGCCGTCCTGGTCGGCGCCGGTGACGCGTTCGGTCAGGCGCGGATCCTTCGGGTTGGGCAGAATCAGATTTTCGTCGCTGCTCATGATGCCGTCTTCCCAGGAATTTAAAGGGCGGTTTCCCGGCCTCGTCCCCTTTAACTATGGATACCGGCACAAGCGAATACAAGAGGCAGACGCCGCAACCGCCTAACTTGTGCATTTTTATGTATTTTTATGTTTAGAATGTCATATATTGCCATAATACGTAGTTAAAACATAAATGAAGCGGGTTTTAGGGGCCCTTTGATGACCAATTTTTCCGACGCTTTCGCCGCCGCGCTTGGCCTTGTCCTCAGCCTCGACGCCTCCCTGACCGAGATCGTCGGGCTGTCGTTGCAGGTCAGCCTGTCCGCCGTCGCCATCGCCGCCCTGATCGGCCTACCCGTCGGCGCCGCCATTGCGTTGTTCCGATTTCGCGGCCGCTTTTTCATCGTTGTCACCGTCAATGCGTTGATGGGGATGCCGCCGGTGGTCGTCGGCCTGATCGTCTATTTGCTGCTTAGCCGCGCCGGCCCGTTCGGGGTGTTCGGGTTGCTGTTCACGCCGACGGCGATGATCGTCGCCCAGGTGCTTTTAGTGACGCCGATCATCGCTGCGCTGACCCGTCAGGTGATCGAAGACCTGTGGATCGAATACGAAGAACAAATGCGATCGCTCGGCGCCGGGCCGGGCCGCGCGGTGCCGGCGTTGCTGTGGGACGGACGCTTCACCCTGATCACCGCGATCCTGGCCGGGTTCGGAAGGGCATCCGCCGAAGTCGGCGCGGTGATGATCGTCGGCGGCAACATCGATCACGTCACCCGGGTGATGACGACCTCAATCGCGCTCGAAGTATCGAAGGGCGACCTGGCGCTGGCGCTGGGGCTCGGCATGATCCTGCTGACGCTGTCGGCCAGCATCAACGCGGGCGCCTATCTGATCCAGCACAGCACCAAACGGTGGCACGCATGACGGCCCCCCGGAGCACCCCCGAGAGCACGCCGCAAATCCTGCCCCTGGAATTGGACGGCGTCTGCTTCGACGCCGGCGGCAACCGCCTGATCAAGGATATCAGCTTGCGGTTTGAGCCGGGCCTTCGCACCGTGGTGATCGGCCCCAACGGCGCCGGCAAAAGCCTGTTCCTCAGGCTGTGTCACGGCCTGCTGCGCCCGACCCAGGGCAGCGTCCGCTGGCAACTGGGGTCCAGCGCCGCCCGCCATCAGGCGATGGTGTTCCAGCGCCCGGTGATGCTGCGCCGTTCCGTTACCGCCAACATCGATTACGCCTTGAAGCTGCGCAAAGTGCCGCGCCGCGACCGGGCCGATATCATCGACCGGGTGCTGCAACAAACGGGACTAAGACGCCACGCCGACCAACCGGCCCGGGTGCTGTCCATCGGCGAACAACAGAAACTGGCGCTGGCGCGGGCCTGGGCGCTGCAACCGCAGGTGCTGTTTTTGGACGAGCCGACGGCGAGCCTGGATCCCGCCGCCACCCACGGCGTCGAGGAGATCATCCAGGCCATCCACGACGCCGGCACCCGCATCATCATGACCACCCACGACCTCGGCCAGGCCCGGCGCCTGGCCGATGAGGTGATCTTCATCAACCGCGGCAGAATACTGGAAAGAGCGCCGGCGGAGCGTTTTTTCGAAGCCCAGGAAAACGACCTCGCCCGGGCGTTCGTCCGCGGCGAGCTGTTATGGTGGCACAAGGGCAAGGACAATCGCAAACAGATCCCAAAACCAAAGGAAGACATCTGATGCCTGGACGCCTGATAACAACGGCACTTGTCGCGGCCGTGATGGGACTGATGCCGGCTCCGGCGGCGGCGGAGCAATACATCACCCTGGTCGGCACCACCTCGACCGACAATTCCGGGCTGTACGGCAAAATCCTTCCGCTGTTCACGGCCAGGACCGGGATCCATGTGCGCGTCGTCTCCGTCGGCACCGGCCGCGCCATCAACATCGCCAGGAACGGCGACGCCGATGTCCTGCTGGTCCATCACCGTGCCTCCGAGGAAAAATTCGTCGCCGAAGGGTATGGCGTTAAACGCTATGACGTCATGTACAACGACTTCATCATCGTCGGCCCCGAAAACGATCCGGCCGGCATCGGCGGATTAAAGAGCGTCGTCGACGAGCTGGCCAAAATCGCCAAAACCAAAAACTTTTTTGTCTCCCGCGGCGACGACAGCGGCACCCACAAGAAGGAATTATCGATCTGGAAAATTGCCGGCATCGACGCCGCCAAGGCCAGCGGCGGCTGGTACCGCGAGGCCGGCGCCGGCATGGGGGCGACGCTGAACACGGCGTCCGCCATGCCGGCTTATACCCTTGCCGACCGAGGCACCTGGCTGAAATTCGAAAACCGCGGCGGTCTCAGGCTGCTGGCCGAAAACGACCCGCTGTTGCTCAACCCCTACGGCGTCATCCTCATCAACCCGGCCCGCCATCCCCACATCAAGGCCAAGATGGGCCAGGCCTTCATCGACTGGATCACCGGACCGGAAGGCCAGGCCGCCATCAAAGCCTACCGCATCAAAGGCAGCCAGGCGTTCTTCCCGAACGCGAAGCAGGCCGTCAGCAGGTAATGCGGTTGCCGGCGACGCCGGCGGCGGGCGCAAGCCGGAACGCCGTTACAATCCCTCGACGACGATCATGTTGGCTGTTGCCGCCGACTGGCGGAGCGCCTTCGGCCCTTCGTAGGCGGCAGACGCGTGCCACGCCTTGGCCTGGTCCATAGACGGGAATTTCAGGATCACGGTGCGGGGGTGCGGCCAATCGCCTTCGAGAACGTCCTGGTCGCCGCCGCGCACGACGTATTCACCGCCGTATGGTTCGATCGTCGGCGGCACCTGGGCGCGGTAGACCGCAAACGCTTCCGGGTCGGTTACCTCAATCTGGACGATGACGTAAGCCGCCACTTTTGCCCTCCTATTTACATTTTCCGCCCGTGGTGACGGCCTTGTGAAGGCCAGCCAAGACGCCTATATGGGAATGGTCATCTTAATGATTTGAAGCCCCGAAAGAACCCAATAAGAAGGAGCATGGCAATGAGCTACCATTTTTCCAAAACCATCGCCCTGCCGTTTTACGAGACCATCGAGAAGGTCACCGCCGCCCTCGCCGACAATGGCTTCGGCGTGCTGACCACCATCGACGTCAAGGCGACGTTGAAGAAAAAAATTGACGTGGATTTCCGCCCCTACACGATCTTGGGCGCGTGCAATCCGGGATTTGCCTATAAGGCTCTGCAAAGCGAGGACAAGATCGGCGCCATGCTGCCGTGCAATGTCGTGGTGCAGGATGCCGGCGACGGAAAAACCGAGGTTTCAGCCGTCGACCCGGCCGCCTCCATGCAGGCCATCGACAACCCCGACCTGATCGAAATCGCGACGGAAGTCCGCGGTCTGCTCAAAGGCGTCGTCGAAGGGCTGTAGGCCCCAAACTCACTCAGGGTACGGCTTCGGCAGGACCATCCACACACGACCTTTCCGGTGGCACCGGCCTGGCGCCCCTC
The DNA here is from genome assembly GCA_027624235.1 of Pseudomonadota bacterium. Classification (GTDB taxonomy): domain Bacteria; phylum Pseudomonadota; class Alphaproteobacteria; order Rhodospirillales; family Casp-alpha2; genus Casp-alpha2. The sequence continues at coordinate 11,146 of JAQBYB010000068.1, forward strand.
CGATAGCCTAATTTACCCGCGTTACCACAGACGTCATAGGTCTTGGTTTGACCGATGCAAGGCCTTGGTTGCCAAAGTAGAAAATACCTTCCGGGCGTGCAGCATGGTACGTAAGCTTGGCTTCCACGGAGCGGATATTCGCCGAGTCCGCCTTGCTGAGCTTGTAGTCAAGGGTCCGGGTTTCGTCCGGTTGCAGGCTGAGATTGTCGATTTTGCTGGCACCCATCGGCGGCACCTCGCCGCCTTTCGGATCGAACCCGTAGAGCCCAAAAGCGGCCATACGGTCCTCTTCATAAACGTTTTCTTCCCAGTTCTCCCAAACAACCTTTCCGCTGGCATCCTTGCCCGTCACCTTCAGGGTAATCAACCGTTCCGGCAATCCCGATGGGAGGTCGTGGCCGGTTCCCGAGTTGGTCACCTTCACCTCGATGTGCAAGTCACCGTTAGCAGCGCGCTTGACGTCCTGTACGAGGGTGGCGGCAGTCATGAGAATGGTCGGGTCGCTGTTGGGGCCACGGAAAATATGACTGTGGCGGGTCCGGTTCTTTGGCGCATCATCCGGCGCGGCGTCGCCCGTGGCAGCAGCCCCGGAGAATGCCGGCATGTGGCAGGACTGGCAGGTCTTTGCATCTTTTCCCGGCTTGGCATATTTGCTTTTACGCCAGGAACGGGTTGTGTCGCACACATTCAGGCCGTTCAGATTGTTCAACTGCCCATGACAGGCCACACAAAATTCGGAGCTTTCCATCAGAGGGGAATAAAGTGTCTTGTGATAAGGAGACTTGGAATCCTTATATGGTCCCAACTTCGTATCCATGGGACCGAAGGAAAACTCGCCCGTCCCCTTGACCTCAGAAATACGGTGGCAAATGTCGCAGGTCACGCCTTCGGCCGAAGCGACCGCTGCCGGCATTTTCTGGATAACGTCGCCGAACGGATAGACCCCTCCCGGTTCATGGCAAGTTTGGCAGGCGATGGCTTCGTTGCGCTCGTTATTACAGACCATTCCCATTCGCTCGGATGCTACCTTGTGGCTAAAGTACCAGGCTGAGCGCGAGCGGGAATGCATCGATTGAGACCATTCCTGGACAATGGTCTCATGGCACTGTTTACACGTTGAGGAGGGTTCGAATTTCACTTTGTTAAATTTGGCCATGCCCCCGCCATGTCCACCCATCATGGGCTTTTTCATGCCGCCGGCATGTCCGCCCATCTTAGGCTTTTTCATGTCGGTAGACGTTGCGGCTTTATCGGCACCGTGCTGCATCTGTTTGGGCATACTTTGCATACCCTTGTGTTTGGTGGCCCCCGAGTCCTGGGCTTCGGCCCCCGGCAATGGCAAAGCAAAAGCAGCTAAAAATATGAAGCCAATGAAAAAGGCTAGAAATTTTCTGCTGTGAATTATAAAAAAGCTTCCGATCATGACGATCCCCCCGTCGATTTGACAACTCAAATGAAGGGCGGACTGCCCATCATTCCCAAATGCAAATTAACACACCCCGAGAGCACGCCTTATGATTGCGATCATACGGCGATTAAAAAATCTGGCCACCGTGCGCTTTCATAGGCGCTTCCCAAGGGAGTTAATTAGAACTTAGAGCCAATATCCGGGAGTCCGGTCAATTGGGGGCAACCCCACTACACATCTAATTGAAAAAGGACCATGTAATGTTCCGGGGTCTGCCGATGGAAGCTGCGCACCAAGAAGCCCGCGCCTTTGCCCCAGGCTTGAACTTGTTCCGGCCTTAACCGATGCGCCTGCGGCGGTCCCGGCCCATCACCCGGTCCCTCGGGATGGAATTCCGCGACGACGACCAGGGCCCCCGGGAGAAGCAGCCGAGCCACATTGTCCAGAATACCGGCTGGATCCTCTGCATGGTGCAAGACCATCGTGATCAGCGCCGAACCCACGGGAAGGCCGGCAGGCTCCAGTGTTGCGGCGTCCGCGACAAGCCGGTGGATGTGCGAGATTCCCCGTTCCTTCTGGAGACGCTCCAAGTGAGCCAGGGCCTCGGGGGAACGATCAACCGCGTATACGCCGCCCCCGGCTCCTACCCGGTCGGCGAGCACCAGGCTGACGTAGCCGGGTCCCGCGCCTATCTCCAACACTTGGTCGCCCGCCTTGAGTTGCAGAGAATCCATCCATTCGCCGACGAGAGGGGCCCGCTTCATCTGCCGTGCGTACACCTCGTCCCAAGAAAGATGGGTCAAGTCCTTCCGGAAAGTTTCCTCCACCGCATCCCTCTCTCAAAAACCAAACTGCATGATGGACCATCCTGTCAGTCCAAGGGTGACGATGATCGAAATCGCACCCGTTAGGCGCATGGAACGGGGGCGCGTGCCATCCCGCATCTGGTAGCCGATCACGGCGACCATCGCCAGCGACAGCAGCAACATCGCCCGTCGGACCAGGGGAACCGTGGTCATGAGGCTGCCCCCAGAACCACCCAGCCCGATGGATAACAGCAGCATATGCAGGTTGTGATGCTGGCTGCCCAGGAATGCCAGAACCATGGCGCCGATTGAGATAAACCATTCCTTTCGCACTATCCCTGACTCCTTTCTATCGACAACCCCGACCTGGGCACGATTGCGACAGACGTCAGGAATGAGATTTCCGAATTCACAGCGTATGAACCATTAATCCTTTGGCCATGCCGATATGGTGGGGTTGGTGGTGCGCGCCGGAGGCCATCAGGCCGAAAAAACCGAGTGCACGAATGCGGGCGGTTTCTTTCGCATCCTTTGAGGTCACGGTCAGCCGCGCCCCGTTTGGTAATTTTTCCGCCGCCGCCGTCCAGTTTTCCAATTGATCAAGTTGCGGCGCATGGGCAATCACCATGTTCTGAATAGCCTTTAGCGTGCGGCCTTGCCCGGAAACGATGATTTCAAGTCCGCCATCGATGGCTTTTCCTCGCGCATCGGCATCAAGTGTCACCCGGTTCATATCGACCAGATGTTCCCTCAGGACACGCATATTGACCTTGCTCCAATCCGTTTTCGGATCGGCGGAAAGGATTGCCGCGATTTCCGCCATCGCACCGAAGGCGTCCTGTCCGGGCAGCGTCGGCATGGCGCCCTTGAATGCATCCGGCATTTTGGTCTTGGCGGATTTTTGCATGGCGGCATGCATTTTTTGCATTTGATCGCCGCCGTGCATGCTGCCTTCCTGGGCATCCACGGAAAATGCAGAAATTGACGTAAGTGCTGCCGCGACAGCAGTGGAAACAACCAACCGGTGAAACGTCTGAAACATCCAATCACTCTCCAAATTTAGGGGCTGTACCAGATAACCCATAAAAGGTGTTATCATGGGCAGTATGAGAAAAAGCCGCTTAAGC
>JAQBYB010000069.1 GCA_027624235.1 Pseudomonadota bacterium
AGCGTAAAGTGTGGTTGCAAAAGAGTGCAAAGAAGCATGAAAAGAAAGGTCTCAACCCGAAACGGGCTATGGCTGCGGCTATCGAGCTTCTCGACAACGGTGTTCTGTTCCCCACGGGGTCAGTTTTCTTTGACGATGGGACTGAAATTTCTGTTTGGGAACTTCTGACTGATGGTTCTGCTCATGACCGCAAGACCTGTAAAGACCCTGTCGAGCCGGATTACAACGGCGGCGCGTCGGTCGGTCAATTCTATTGGAATGATGGCGATGGGCCTGGCATTCATTCCTTTGCCCACGGGTCGAACTGGTACTCATTAAAATATCATGCTGATGATTTTGATATCTTTATCAAAGACAAGACCAAGGCCGACTTACCTTCAATCGTTCTAGCCTTCATCCTTACAGATTTTGAAACCGAGACCGAAAAGACACTTGCAGAAGAGGGCGCGACAAAAGTAGTCGGTCTGGGGCGCAAGGTTGGTACTTTCCGCAAGGATGTTGCTGCCGAGGAGAAACGGCTCAAAGGCAAGAGCGGCAAAAAGGGGTTAGACGCTACGGCCAAAACCGCCATCACCGAGGGCCGTTGGCCAATAGACAAATCGCTGCCTTCGGAAATCTTCCCTGTCAAGACAGGCGACACCATTTTAAGTCATGCCGACAACTACAAGGCCATGATGGCGGCTTACGGCTACGGGTGCTCGTATGATGTGATTAAGAAAGACATTTTCTGGACCGGGCCGCAAATCAACATGACAACCGACAACGCATATCTCGCGTTGTTCTCAAAGATGAAAGGGCTGTCGGCGCTTAATGGCCTCCCGCATGGCAACACTGACTTGAACGCCCACCTCCCCGCCGTCGCCGAGGAGAACCAAATCAACCCCGTGCGCGATTACCTCGCAGCCCTTGAATGGGACGGACAGGACCGTTTTGAGCAGTTGGCTCGGGAGATGGAAACGCATGATTTTACCATCGCTGAGATAGCTTTGCGGGTGTGGTTCACAGGTGCCGCTGCCGCGTGTGAGCATTTTGAGACTGGCCTCGAGCTTGTGCATGGCGCTCGTCCTAGCTTCGAGTATGTGCTTGCGCTATTGGGCGACCAGGGTGTGAGCAAGACCAAAGGCTTTCTCGGCTTTGTCCCAAAGGCTTTGAGCAAATACGCCAAGGATGGCTTGACACTCAACCCAAGGAATAAGGACAGCGTAAAGATCGCCGTCAGTTATTGGCTTGTTGAGCTAGGCGAACTCGACGCCACCTTTAAACAGGGCCAAATCGCCGACTTGAAATCATTTCTCTCAACTGAGTCCGATGAACTCCGGTTGCCGTATGCCCAGAGTTATTCAAAGTACAAACGGCGTACGGCTTTCATTGGCACCGTCAACCAGGACAAGTTTCTCAAGGACGCAACCGGCAACCGTCGTTATCTGGCGCTGGAATGTGCGAAGGGCTTTCCAATGTGGTCGGTCCCTGAGGTTGACCAGCTTTGGGCGCAAGCCTGGGCGCGATATGTCGGCGGGGCTCAATGGTGGCCGACGGCGGCGGAACAGGTGTTGCTCGATACGAACGCGGAGAACTTCCGGGCTAAAACTTGGTTCGAGGAAGCCCTTGAAACGGAATACGCCTGGGGTGACCCGCCGAAGGATAAAAGCCGCCATACTGCTACTGATATTCTTCGGCGGATTAAGGGCCAGCCGCAGGGAAGTTGTGACCCCAAAGAGTTAGCGGATTTTGGTCATGCGCTGCGGCGGCTTTGGACTGAAAACGGGGCTTATAAGGTCGGTCTCGTATTGATGTTAGATGTCGGGGGTACCCCCCTTAAGGTCCATTCGGATGGTGGAAAGTGTAAAGGTTGGCTGTTACCGCCTCATCGTTTGGATTTGTCGCGGTGAGTAAACTTGCTTTTCATGCTCAGGTGACGGGGGTAAGGGGGGTCACTTTGGGTACAGGGGGGTCACCCTGTAAGGCCCGGAATGCAAGGCTTTCGGCCCAAAGTGACGGGGTGACGGGGGTGTTTATCTTATTCTATAGAGAGATAAAGAGAACCATATTTCTATATATACTCTGTTTTCAATATGTTTTGAGCGAAACAGGGGGGTCACCCCGTCACCTCAGGCTAAAAACCGACGAGCCGTCGGGCCGAAAGACACACCAAACATCCCAACATTTACGAATCGGATATGAGATATGAACCAGCCCCTCACTGAAAAACAGAAGGCATTTGTGGTTAACTATGTCAGCAATGGCGCAAATCGCCGGGAGGCTGTCATCGCAGCCGGATACTCTATGAAGGGTATAGATGTAGAAGCGCATCGCTTGCTAAGTCTGCCTCATATCCAACAGGCTATACGCAAAGAGGCTGAAGACCACCTCAACGCCCACGTCGGCATTGCGGCGAAGGTGCTGGTCGATCTAGCCCAGAACTCAAAGTCCGACAGCGTCCGGCTCCAAGCTGTCCAGGCTCTCTTGGACAGGGGCGGGCTTCCGTTCGTTCGCCAGACCGAACACAAGCACACCCTGGAAGACAACAGGACCGACGCCGAGCTGAAGGCTCATATCGAACAGCTAACGGACGAACTCGGATTGAACGCCAAGGTCATCGAGCATGAACCAAGTAAAGAACCTGAGACCAAAACCGACGCTCAAGAGGGCAAATAGCCAAAATTTCAGGCTCTTCGGTTACACCGACCGGTTACATTCACACCGTAAAACCCCCACAATTAAGCAAAGCCGCCGCATGGCGTCATCGGTATAGAACGCGAAGTGCGGCGTTAGAATGACGTTATCGCGTCCGTAGAGCGGGCTCATCATGTGTCCGGTGGTGCTGAGTGGCTCGCGGCTAAAAACGTCAAGCCCGGCGCCGGCGATCTGTCCGGAAACGATCGACTCGACCAGCGCCTGTTCGTCGACAATGGCACCTCGCGATACGTTGATGAGTGCCGCGGTTGGTTTCATCACAGCAAATTCCGCCTTGCCGATCAGATGGCGGGTCGCATTGTTCAACACGCAATGCACCGAGACGAAATCTGATTCCGCCAGCATCTCGTGCAGGTTGTCGCGCTTCTCAACACCGGCCTGCGCCATGTCTTCGACTGACATGAACGGATCGAACCCGATGACGCGGGCCCGAAACCCCGCCCCGGCCATCCTCGCCATGCTGGCACCGATGCGGCCAAGACCGACCAGCCCGACGGTCTTTTCGGCGATGTCGGTGGCCATCCAGCGTTCCGTCGGCCACACCCATCCATCCGTTTGCATGGCGCCATGCAGCGGCATTAATTTCTTGGCGAGTGCGATCAACATCGCGAAAGCGTGCTCAGCGACCGTTTCTTCGCCATAATCCGGAACGTTGACGACGGGAATACGGCGCGCCATGGCGGCCCCAATGTCGATCGCGTCAATGCCGACGCCGTATTTGACGATCCCCTTTAGACGTTTGGCGCCGTCGATTACCCGCGCCGTGATCGGCGTGTAACACATGAGGATCAAATCAGCGTCCGCTGCCGCCTCGGCCAGCGTATCTTCGTCGATGCCGTCGGCGAGCACGGTAAGCTCGGCGCCGCGTTCCCGCAGCACGCGGTCGATGGTCGCGCACTCGAACTCACGGTCGGTCCGTACGATCTTGAAGCCCATGGCCTTCTCCCGCGTTACACGATGATCGGTTCCCGTGGCGATCATCGGTTAGCATCGGTTTGCAAACAAATTAATTTCGTTTACGGTTCTATAAGTTAATTTATAAGCGAACCGACATGCGCCCCACCGCCTCACAGATCCGCGCCTTCAACGCCGTCGCCCACGAAGGAAGCTTCGCCAAGGCGGCGAATCGTTTGCATGTCTCGCAGCCGGCCGTGACGTTGCAGGTGCGGGGCCTTGAAGACGCCTACGGCGTCGTCCTATTCGACCGACGCGGCTCGTACGTGACGATGACCGAAATCGGCCGGCAACTTTTCGAGGTCACCGACCAGATCGGCACACTGGAAGAGGAAGTCGATGAGCTGCTCAGTGCTCAGTACGAGTTGGTCAGTGGCTCACTAACCATTGCCACAGGCAGTCCGCAGGTGACCATGCACCTTGTGAGCGCCTTTCAACGCCGCTATCCGCAGTGCAGCTTGACCGTCGTCATCGGCAATGCCGGAGAAAACGCAGAGGCGATCATCAACCGGCGCGCCGAGATCGCCTGCATCACCGAGCCGAAGGACGACCCGCGGCTCGTTGCCATTCCATTCAGCTCTAGCGAGATCGTCGTGCTGGTGCCGACCGGGCATCCGCTGGCGGGCGAAAAATATCTCCGCATGGAAACACTGACGTCGGAACGTTTGATCGTTCGCGTCGACAAGTCGTTCACGCAACAGCTGGTGTCGCGTCATATGGCGGAAAGTGGCATCATCGTCACGCCGGCAATGTTCGTCGAGGGCCGGGAGGCGATGCAGGCCGCCGTCGCCGCCGGGCTTGGCATCGGGTTCATATTCGACACCGAAGTCGGTGAGGATCCCCGCGTCAAGACTGTCAGGCTCGGTCGCGAGGGTATCCGGAGCATCGAGAAGATCATCTGCTTAAAGGCGCAAGCGCGGCGGCGGTTGGTGAAGGCGTTCCTCGATCTTGCTCGCGAACTTCAGGCCAAGGAATTCCGGAGCGCAAAACGCCTCAAACCGTGAGGACCGCGTCTTCAACGATGTCGAGCGCTCTGTCGAGGTCCGCGCGCGAAATCACCAGCGGCGGAGACAACGTCAGGACGGAACCCTGACTGATCTTGAAGCTCAAGCCCTCGCTTAGGCAGCGGTAATAAATCTTTTCCGCCAATTCGTTGCCGGGTTCCCTTGTGTCGCGGCCATTGACGATCTCGACACCGAATAAAAGCCCTCGCCCACGAACGTCGCCGACGATGGCGGAACGCCCCATCAAGTCGCGCATTCGGTCAAGTGCGTGCAGGCCAAGAGTGGCGGCGCGTTCGACCAATCCCTCCTCCTCGATGATCTCGATCGTCGTCAGCGCGGCCCTGGTCGTCACCGGGTTTTTCTCATGCGTATAGTGGCCGATGGCGAATTGCTCGCAGACGTCGAGGTCGGACCGGACGATGGCCGCCGCCATGGGTAACACCCCGCCGCCGAGAGACTTGCCGAGAACAATGATATCGGGGGTAACACCGTCATGTTCGGAGGCGAAGAATTTGCCGGTCTTTCCGAGACCTGTCGGAATTTCGTCGAAGATCAGAAGCGCGCCGTGCGCATGGCAGGCGTCGCGCACGTGCTGCCAGAAGCCTGGCGGCGGCACGAAAGGCACCGCCCGCATCGGCTCGGCGACGACGGCGGCGACATCTCCCTCCTTGGCGAGCACGTAAGACACCATCTCCGCGCAAGCCAGACCGCAAACGTCCGGCCCGGCGTGCTTGTAAGGGCAGCGATAGCAATTGAATGGCGCCACATGCTCCGTACCAGGCAAAAGCGGGCCGATGAAGTGCGAGCGGAAAGTGTGCTCACCGCCGACGCTGGCGGCGCCAAAGCCGGCGCCGTGGAACGAATCCCAGAATGATATCGTCTTGAAGCGGCCGGTCGCCGCCCGCGCTATCTTCAGCGCGACTTCAATGGCGTCGGAGCCGCCGGTGGTGAACAACACCTTACCGAGTCCGGCCGGCGCCAATTCGGTCAGCTTCTCGGCGAGCGCGACAGCCGGCTCGCAAGTGAAGCGCCTAGGTGCGAACGGGAGTTCATCGAGTTGCGCCTTGATCGCGGCGATTAGTTTCGGATGGCCATAGCCGATGTGATGGGCACCGTTGCCGTGGAAATCCATGTAGCGGCGACCGGCCGTATCCTCGATCCAGATGCCTTCCGCCTTGGCGATAGTCGAAAGGCACGGCGTCGACAGGCTTTGCTTGAGGAAAACGGCGGAGTCCCGAGCGAGAAGCGCATCCGTATCGGAATTGTGATGGCGGTCCTGCCAAGCCGTGCGAAGCGGTGAAAGGTTGGACTCGCCTTCGGTATGGGTCACGTGACCAGTCATCGTGCGATCTCCCGCTGCGCCGGCCGAATTCGCCATGCGATGCCAAGCGGGAATGATAGAGTGAGCGTCTATTTATAATGAAATCAATACTTATGCATGATATTATAAGTTTTATTGTAAACCTGCGAGACGGGCGAGACTGCCGGCAAGTACCTCGGCGCCGGCGACTAAATCGTCGTCGCGGGTAAACTCCGCCTCGTTGTGGCTGATACCGGCGACCGAGGGCACGAACAGCATGGCACTCGGCAGCACGCTAGATAGCGCCACGGCGTCGTGGCCGGCAACCGTGCGAAGCCGCATCGACGGGTAGCCGCAGTCAGCGGCCGCCGCATCTATAACGTCGGCAAGCATCGCGTTGAACGATCCCGCCGGCCGGTCGACCACGCAGCGTAGCTCACACTTGATACCGCTCTGAGCCAACGCGACAATTTTTTCTTCCAGGCGGAACCGTGCGGCAGCCAGCCGTTCGCCGTCCGCATCGCGCAGTTCGACGAAGACACGGACCCGTTCGGGGACGACGTTCGTCGAGTTCGGCGAGACATCTAGGCGGCCGATGGAGGAAAGCAGCGCACCCCCTGTTTCATCGGAAAGTCTCCGGACGAACGTGATCAATTCCGCCGCCGGCAATAGCGCATCGCGCCGTTCCGCCATCGGCGTCGGCCCAGTATGCGCCGCTTTGCCGACGAACTCCGCCTCGAACTTGACCGTCCCCCAATTTCCCTCGACGACGCCGATACGTTTCCCGGCCTTCTCAAGATTAGGACCCTGTTCGATGTGCACTTCCAGATAGTGCGTCACGTTCCCGGGTGCCGCATCGGTACCGGCAAAACCGATCTCTGCCAAGGCCTCGCCGAGCGTGACTCCGGCCGCATCGCGTGCCGCCAATCCGACTGCGGCATCAAGCTTGCCAGCGAATACATTGCTGCCGAGTAGGCTGGGGGCAAATCGCGCCCCCTCCTCGTTGGTCCAATTGACGACACCAAGATTGCACGTGTGCCGGCCGCCGTCCTTGGCGGCATCACCAGCAGCGCGGACCGCCACGGCGGCGGCGACGACGCCGTACGCACCATCGAAGCGGCCGCCGAAGGGTTGGCTGTCGAGATGCGAGCCGGCCAGCACGAGCGGCGCATCCGGCCCGGCGAGGTCGAGGATGCCGAACATGTTGCCGACGGCGTCGACAAGTACTCGGAATCCGTTCTCCGTCAGATAGGCTCGCAGCCACGCCCGCGCCTCACCGTCCGCCCTGCTGGCCGTCAACCGGTGCAGACCGCCGGCCGGCGTCGCGCCGAAAACCGACACCTCCGCCATCAAGCGGCGGACCTCATCTCCGTCGACCACCACCGTCGTCGTCATGTGTATTTTCCTTCCGAAAGAGGCGCCGGCGGCGGAAAGCCCGGCTCACCGGCGAAGTGACAGCGGACGAAACGGTCCTCGACGGCGCGAAGCTGCGGTGCCTCACTGGCGCAAATGTCCTTGGCATACGGACAGCGGGTGTGGAACCGGCAACCGGCCGGCGGATCGACCGGGCTCGGAACGTCGCCGCTCAGGATAATCCGGCGTTTGCTTGCGGCGGCGCGCGGATCGGCCACCGGCGCGGCCGAGAACAGGGCTTGCGAATAAGGATGCATCACCCGCTGTCGGACCGCCGAAGTATCGGCCAATTCGACGATCTGCCCGAGGTACATGACCGCGACCCTATCGGAGATGTGCTTCACCAACGACAGGTCATGCGAGATGAAGACGTAGGCGATGCCCAGCGATTTCTGCAACTTCTTCAAGAGATTGATGACCTGCGCCTGGATCGAGACGTCGAGCGCGGACACCGGCTCATCACAGATGATCACATCCGGCTGCATGGCGAGGGCGCGGGCAATGGCGACACGTTGGCGCTGTCCACCGGAAAGCTCGTGCGGGTAGCGGCTCATGAACTCGGCGCCAAGCCCAACCGTCTGCAAAAGCTCGACGGCGCGCGCGCGGCGGCCCGCCGCATCGCCGATCTTGTGCAGCCGCATCGGGTCCATCACCAGACTACCGATCGACCAGCGCGGATTGAGGCTGGCATAAGGATTCTGAAAAATAATCTGCAACCTGCGCCGCATTGCGCGCAAGTCCCGGCCGCCAACGTGCGAAATGTCCTTGCCGTGGAGAAGAAGCGTTCCCGACGTCAGGATTTCAAGGCGCATGATGCAGCGGGCGAGCGTCGACTTGCCGCAGCCCGACTCACCGACGACGGCGAGCGTTTCGCCACGACCGACCGTCAGCGTGACGCCGTCGAGTGCGTGTACCACCCGGTCTGGCGCAAACAGCCCATCCTTGATCGGGTAGTGCTTCACGAGGTCCAGCACTTCGAGTACCGGCGGTTCCTTCACGTTAGAAGCGGTCGGCGGGGCGATCATGACCGGGCCTCCCCGGCGATGAAACATCGGACTTCGCGGCCGGGGGCAAATGTTTCGAGACCCGGCCGGTCGCTCAAGCAACGGGCCTCGGCGAGAGGACAGCGCGGCTGGAAACTGCATCCTGTCGGCATGTCGAACGGCGACGGCACGGTGCCTGGGATCTCCCGCAGCATATCGCCGTCGCCCTCTTCCCATTTGGCCGCGCCAAGCAACCCGCGGGTATAGGGATGACGGAGATCATCGAAGATTTCCGTGACGCTGCCTTCCTCGACTTTGCGCCCGGTATACATGACCACCACACGATCGGCGGTTTCGGCGACGATCCCAAGATCGTGCGTGATCAGCATGACCGCCATGCCGAACTTGTCCTTCAGGCCCTGGATCAGATCGAGGACCTGCGCTTGCACCGTCACGTCGAGCGCCGTCGTCGGTTCGTCGGCGATCAGAAGGCGCGGCCGACAGGCGAGCGCCATGGCGATCATGACGCGCTGGCGCATGCCGCCGGAAAGATTGTGCGGATACTGCTGTACCCTTTCCTCAGGGGCCGGCACGCCGACCAGGCGCAGGAGTTCAATCGCTTCCAGCAATCTTTCCCGACGCGACATGCCGAGATGCAGTTGCAACACCTCGCCGATCTGGCGTTCAATGGTATAAACCGGATTGAGCGCCATCATCGGGTCTTGAAAGATCATGGCGATCTTGAACCCGCGGATATGACGGATTTCGCTTTCGCTGAGCGTCAGGAGTTCGGTCCCATCCAGGCGCACGCTGCCAGATACAATCTTGCCCGGCGGATCGGGAATCAGGCGGAGCAACGCCAAGGCCGCCGTGCTCTTGCCGGAACCCGACTCGCCGACGATGGCCACCGTCTCACCCTCGCCGATCTGGAACGACAGATCCTCGACGGCGTTGACCACGCCATGGCTGGTGCGAAAATTCACGGATAGCCCCTGCACGTCGAGAACCGGTTGCGACATTACTTCCTCAGCTTGGGATTGAGAGCATCGTTGAGTCCCTCGCCGACCAGGTTGATGGCCAGGACGGTGATCAGAATCATCGCGCCGGGGATCGCCGCCATCCACCAAGCCGAGCGCAACACGGTCCGGGCGACACCGATCATGTAACCCCATGATACGAGGTTCGGGTCGCTGAGCCCGAGGAACGAGAGACCGGATTCGGTCAGGATCGCCGTCGCCACCATCAGCGACGACACAACAATGATCGGCGGCAGCGCGTTCGGCATGATCTGTAGCAGAATGATTTCCCAATCCGGCATGCCGATTGCGCGGCATCCCAGCACATACTCTCGGTCGCGATGCGAGATGAATTCGCCGCGCGCCAATCTAGCGACCGACGGCCAAGAAACGACGGCGATGGCGATCGTCACCGTGACGACGTCCGGCTGGAATATCGCGACCAGGACGACGGCGAGAACGAATGATGGAATGCAAAGGAAGAATTCTGTCGTCCGCATCAGAATATCGTCAATCTTACCGCCGTAGTATCCGGCGACAGCCCCGAAAGTAACCCCGACGATGGTCGCGGCGACGCTGGCGAGCACCCCGATCATCAGCGACACTCGAGCGCCGTGCACGATTCCAGCCAGGATGTCGCGGCCAGCGACGTCGGTGCCGAGTGGGTATCGATCGAACGGCAACATGAATGGCCGCCCGACCATTTCGAACGGATCGACGTCATAGAGAACCGGCCCGAACGCAGCCAAGGCGAGGATGGCGGCCAGCACCACGGCGCCCCCGGCGGCGGCGCGATTGCGCCGGAAGCGGAACCAAAAAATGTGGAACCGTTTCATTTGTGCACGATCCTCGGGTCAAGCAGGCCGTATAGAAGATCGACCACGAGATTGGCGAGAATGACGACGACCGACGAAATGAACAGGATGCCGAGGAGAAGATTGAGATCGCGCTGTAACAGGGCATCGAAGACGAGCCGGCCGAGGCCGGGCCAACCGAACACCGTCTCGATCAATATCGAGCCGCCAAGCAGATGTCCGATCTGCACGCCGGCCAGAGTGATCACAGGCAGTAGCGCGTTCCGCATGGCGTGTGTCCAGGCGATCTGCCCTTCTGACAGCCCCTTCGCGCGTGCCGTAACGATGAAATCGAGGCCATAAACCTCAAGCATCGAAGCGCGCATCAAGCGTGTGTAAATGGCGACGTAAAACAGTCCCAATGTCGTCGCCGGCAGGATGAGGTGTCGCGCGACATCTAAGACATGATCGATGCCGGTCAGGCCGGCACCAACCTGCATCATGCCGCCGGATGGCAGAATATCGAGAATGATCGAAAAAAGGACGATCAGCATCAGGCCGAGCCAGAACGCCGGCGTTGCATAGACGATCAGCGCGGTGACCGATATCAAGTTGTCGGTGATCGTTCCTTGCCGGCGAGCGGCACTCACCCCAAGTATTACTCCGAGAACCACCGAGATGGTGATGGCCGCCACCATCAGAATCAAAGTCGCCGGCAGGCGGCCGAGGATGAGCTCGATCACCGGCGTCTGCTGGATGTGCGACATGCCGAGATCGAAAGTCAGCAGCTTGCCCAAGTAGATCGCGAATTGTTCGTAGAGCGGCCGGTCGAGGCCGAATTCCTGACGCAGTTGTTGGGTGAACTCGACCGTTGCATGCCCCATCTGCCCCGCCAAGATGTCCGCGGCATCGCCTGGCGTCATATGTAAAAGGAGAAAATTGAGCGCGGCGATAGCGATGACGACAGGGATCAGTTGCAGCATCCTGCGAAGAATGAAAACGCCTGTGGCTTTTCTCATGGCAGGAGACCGGGGCCCTTCCTTTTGTTGCAAGCGGAGGTGGAGCCGCCGCGTGCGGCTAACCGTCACTCCTCCGGACGCCGGCGGCTAGCCGCACGACGCCCGGAAGAACGGTAGCGTGGTCAGTCGACCCAGACGGAATCCCATCCCGAGTACATCGAGACGCCGTTCGTGATCAGGCCATGAACCCGCTTGTTCCAGATATGGGTATAACCCATTTCTATCAAGAAAATGACGGGAAGATCGGCCCGGATCGTCTGTTGGACTTCAGCCCAGACCTTCTTTCTTTCCGGCCCGTCCGGAAGAGCGGCGGCCTTTTTCAGAAGATCATCCACTTTCGGACTGGCGTAGTTCATGGAGTTGCTGAACGACGCGCCTTTGCGGATGTTGGTAGAAATGAACGCCCGCTGCACACCGATCGTCGGATCAGAATAGTTGTGCGTAAAGTTGCTGGTGTAGTTGTAGTCCCAATCGGTGTAGATGCGCTTCAGCCAACCGCCCATGTCGAGGCTCTGCGTATCCACCTCGACGCCGATTTTACTGAAGGCTTGGCGGATATACTCGCCCTGACGCACCCATTCTTCGCCGTAAGGCAGGAAGTTCTGTGTCAGCTTGAAGCGTTTTCCGTTAGCACCGCGCTTATAACCCGCCTCATCAAGCATTTCCTCGGCTTTCTTCGGGTTGAACTCGAACGCCGGCAACGTCTTGTCGAAGTGGTTCGGATTGCTGCTGACGATGGGTCCGCGAGCCGGCTTGCCCATGCCGTACCAAATGACGTCGACCAATTTTTTACGGTCGATCGCCAAGCTGAGCGCTTGGCGGACCTTTACGTCGGAGAGCGGTTTTTCGCGCAGATTGACCTCCAGCCACATGACCGGCCCGAGCCCTTCGCTGCCTTCCTGGGACGAGACCAGCGATGGCAGCTTGGAGAGACGCTGAATTTCCGGTGGCGGCAATGCCGTCATCGGCGCCAAGTCGACCTCGCCTTTCTCGACGGCAATGGCGCGTGCCGCGCCGTCCGGCAGCACTCGAAGAACGATCTGGTCGAGATACGGTTTGCCGGGCTTCCAGTAGTTGGCGTTCCGCTCAAGGATGATATGGCTACCTTTGCTCCATTCCTTGAGCTTGAAGGGCCCCGTACCGATCGGGTTCTGCATGACTTTCGCCTTGCGCACCTTCTTTTCGGCGATTTCCTGTTCCGAGAACGCGTGCTTCGGCATCATTGGTGTTTCGCCGGGCTGGAATGCCCGGAGCAGATACGGTACCGGCGCATTGAGCTTGAGAATGACCGTGTGGGCATCGGGCGTTTCGATATCGGCGACGTTGCTAAAGTAGGTCTTGCCGCGGGAGTGGTATTTCAGCGCGATGGTGCCGATGCTGAACTTCACGTCCTCGCTGGTGAAGTCCTTTCCGTCGTGCCATTTGACCCCCTTCCGCAGCTTGAAGGTGTATGTCAGTTGGTCCGGCGACACCGCCCAAGATTCGGCCAGGCCGGGTTTCGGGGTCAGGCCGGCGCCTTCGTATTCGAGAAGACTCTCGTAGATCTTCGTCGAAATCAGCGCCACCGGCACCGCCGTGGTGGCGATTGTCGAAAGCGCCGTCGGTTCAGGATGGTAGGTGTAGGTGAGGGTTCCGCCCTTTTTGGGCTGCGCGGCATCCGCTACGGTCACCGCGCCAGTCAACAGCATCGCCGAGGCGATGCCAATCATCGATGTTATACGCATTTCAGGCCTCCTGTTCGTTTACTGTCAGTCGTTCGTGCTCCGTGTTTGCTCCGGAGTTGTCGTCAATTACGCCGGTTCGGCGTCTTGATTGCACCAAGCCCAGATGAAATCGATCAGGTGTTCGATGCAGTCGAGGTATTCGGTTAGGTCGATGTGCTCATCGGGCTTATGCGCCTGGGCGATTGTCCCCGGACCGAAAATGATCGACGGAATGCCGCCCTGATTGACCAGATGCCGCATGTCGCAGCAGAACGGTCCGGGTCGGACGCTGTCGGTGCCGCCGCGATGCCCAAGCACGTCGCACATGTGCATTGCGAGCGGTATCTGTGGGCTTTGCCGCGTGCTGTCGTCGTGATGCAGGAACTCGACCTTGGCCGGGTTCTTGGCCAGGAACGGATCACTGGCGTTGGCGTCGCGAAGCGTTTTTCGGAAATCATCCATGACATCAACGACGTCGCCGACGGCAGGCGCGAAGTAGGCGCCGCCGCGAAGCGTCACGTCGCCCGCGGTCACCGTTTCATAATGTCCGCCGAGGACTTTCCCCATGACCATGGAGAAGGGGGCGCGGCCGGCCTCCATCGGATCGTCGGACGCAGCCGCGTTGTAGCGTTTCTCAAGATCGACAAGGGCGCCGATGACCACCGGAAGCTTTTCGATGGCGCTGACGCCGTCTTGCACGCCGTTCACCCAACGCGCACCGGGCGAGCGGGCACGGCCGGGCACCTTGACCTGCCAATAGAGTCCGCCCGGATGGCTGACGGCGACGGAATTGTTGGTCGGCTCCAGGACGATGGCGGCGTCGGCGGTAAATCCGCGCCGGACCAGATCGAGGGTACCGTTGCCGGCGTGCTCTTCATTGACGACGCTTTGATAAATCACGTCGCCGCGCAACCGCGCCCCGGCACGGTGCAGATAAGTCATCGCCATCAGCGCCGCCATCAGGCCGCCCTTCATGTCGGAGGTGCCGCGTCCATACATTCGACCGTCAACGATTTCGGCGCCGAAGGGATCGCGGGTCCATTCGCCGGAAGGCTCTATGGTCACCGTGTCGATATGCCCGTTGAGGATTAGCGACCGGCCGCCGCCGGTGCCTTTGAACACGCCGACGACGTTGGGACGGCCGTGATAATTGAGGACGCTCTCCAGACCGCTTTGGCGCAGGTCGTCGTAGGTCGGAAGCTCGGCGTACGGCAGAATCAGATCGTGCTGCCAGTGCGTCGGATATTGCGCGACGCTGGGAAAGCTCTCGAACAATTTCGCGATATCGGGTTCCGCGGCGACCGTGTCAGCTCCGAGGCCCTTGAGAAGCCCCCCCAGATATTCTTGTGCCTTGCCTTCCTCGCCGGTGAGACTGGGAATGCGCACCAGACTGGCCAGCGCGGCGACGCTCTCTTCGCGCGCCTTGGCGGCCATGGCCAGTGCTTCGTCGCGCGGCGAATAATCGAACATTCGCGCCCGTCCCCCTGTTCCGCCCGCCGTTGCCGCAGGT
>JAQBYB010000070.1 GCA_027624235.1 Pseudomonadota bacterium
GGCGCCGCATCGCGGCAGGCTCGGGCACCACGGTGCAGGACGTCAATCGCGTGCTGAAGCAGTTCCAGGAAATGAGCCGGATGGTGAAGCGAATGGGCAAGCTTGGCAAAAAAGGCATGATGCGGCAAGGCCTGGCAGGGCTGATGCAGCGGTAGATTCTTTGAATTGTGGCTCCGGGCCGGAGCCGGTCTTAATAAACCGAAAGGACTAAAACAGAAGATGGCATTGAAAATCAGGTTATCCCGCGGCGGGGCGAAAAAGCGGCCCTTTTACCGTATCGTTGTTGCCGATTCTCGGATGCCGCGCGACGGGCGTTTTATCGAGCGGGTTGGCGTTTACAATCCGATGTTGGGCAAGGACAGCCCGGACCGCGTGCAGTTGAATGAGGAACGCATCAAGCATTGGATGTCGCATGGCGCGACGCCCAGCGACCGGGTCGCCAAGTTCCTCGGCACCGCCGAAATTATTCCGATGCCGAAATATCGCGATCAGACCAAGCAGCATTTGCCAAAAGCCAAGGCTGTGGAGCGTCTGAAGGAAGCCGAGGCTGCCAAAATCGCAGCTGCGGAAGCCGCCAAGGAAGCCGCTGCCGCGCCACCGCCGGTAGAGGAACCTGTCGCAGAGGAAGCGCCAGCGGAAGAAGCTGTTGCGGAAGAGGCCCCGGTTGAGGTAGCTGCGGCTGAAGAAGCACCGGCTGAAGAAGCACCGGCTGAAGAAGCACCGGCTGAAGAAGCACCGGCTGAGGCGCCGGCTGAAGCAGAGGCTGTGGAAGAGAAGTCGGCTTAGCTCCGGCTCGCGCGGCGGGCTCGCGGTGGCACCTGATCCCGATAGCCGGGTCTGCGTCGGTCGTATTGCTGGCGCGCACGGCGTTCAGGGCTGGGTGCGGATCACCAGCTACACCGAGGAGCCCAAGGGTGTGGCGGCGTATGGACCGGTTAGTGACGATAAAGGCGAACGAATGTTCGAACTGGAAATCATGAGGATGGCGAAGGCGCAGGTGGTGGCGCGCATTCCCGGCGTGACCGACCGCGACGCGGCCGAGGCGCTGCGGGGTGTGTTGCTGTTCGTGCCGCGTGCAATGCTGCCGGCGCCCGACCCCGATGAGTTCTATTTCGACGATCTGACCGGGCTTGACGTGGAAACCACGGATGGCGTCTCCCTCGGCGTGGTTACGTCGGTGCAGGATTTCGGCACCGGCCCCATGCTTGAGGTGGGGGAGACACGCGGCGCCACCATTCTGGTCCCGTTTACCCGCGCGATTGTGCCGGTGGTCGATTTGGCGGCTGGCCGCATCGAAATCGATCCGCCGGCCGGTTTGCTGGAACCGGTGGAGAAAGAACCCACCGGAAAAGACCGGGAGGCGGATCATGACGACTGACGCTGCCGCCATCCGGACCGCCCCCGTCTCGACCGCCCCCGTCTGGACCGCGAGAGTGCTGACCCTGTTCCCTGGCATGTTCCCGGGACCGCTTGGCTTTTCGCTGGCCGGCAAGGCGCTTGATGACGGGGCCTGGGCGCTTGAGGCTATTGATATCCGCAGCTTCGCCGAAGACAAACATTCGACGGTGGATGCCGCCCCGTTTGGCGGCGGGCCCGGCATGGTGATGCGCGCCGATGTGATCGATGCCGCGCTGACATCCGTTGCCCCCAGGACCCAGCCGATCTATTTGACACCGCGTGGCAGGCCCATCGACCAGAACCGTATCAAAGCGCTGGCGGCACAGGCCGAAATCACCTTGCTATGCGGTCGCTTCGAAGGGGTTGATGAGCGGGTGCTCGAGGAGCATGAGTGCGAGCAGCTTAGCCTGGGCGATTTTGTTCTGTCCGGCGGCGAGCCGGCGGCGATCGCGCTGATCGATGCCTGTGTGCGTCTGCTGCCCGGCGTGATCGGCGCGGCGGATTCGCTGACCGAAGAAAGTTTCGAAGGGGATCTGCTTGAATACCCCCACTACACGCGGCCCGAACAATGGCGCGGCCGCGCGGTCCCCGAGCTTCTGCTCAGCGGCCATCATGAAAGAATTAGAAACTGGCGGCGTGAAGCCGCTGAACGCATAACACGGGAACGGCGCCCCGATCTTTGGGCCCGCCACCAGAATCAAACTCTTGCAGTAAAGGAATAGGACCATGAATATTATCGAACAGCTGGAACAGGAAGAAATTGCCAAGCTGACGAACGAACGGCCAGTGCCCGAATTTGGCGCGGGCGACACGTTGCGGGTCCACGTGAAGGTTGTAGAAGGCACCCGTGAACGTGTTCAGGTATTCGAAGGGGTATGCCTCGGGCGCAAGAATTCGGCGCTGAATTCCTCCTTCACGGTGCGCAAGATTTCGTACGGTGAAGGCGTCGAGCGCGTGTTTCCGCTGTTCTCGCCACGGATCGAGCAGATCGAAGTGGTGCGTCGCGGTGTGGTCCGCCGGGCCAAGCTGTATTATCTGCGGGCTCTGCGTGGCAAACGGGCGCGCATCGCCGAAAAAGTCGAACGTCGTGTCGGCGCCTCGGCTGTGGCCAAGGCGGCGAATATCGCTGTCGCCGCCGATGAAAAACCTTCCGTGGAAACCAAACAGGATTAACAGTTTCCGGGATGAACCGGCCACCGGGCTCAAATGTTGCCGGCTGGCATCGTTTAAAAAAAGGGAGAGAGGATCATGTCTGATCCCAAAACGCTGTTCGACAAGATCTGGGAAAGCCATCTGGTGGATGAGCAGGATGACGGCACCTGCCTGATCTATATCGATCGTCAGCTTATTCATGAAATTACCAGCGCTCAGGCCTTTGATGGTCTGCGGGCGTCAGGCCGCAAGGCGCGTCGGCCGGAAGCCAATCTGTGCGTGCCGGACCACAATGTGCCGACCACGCCTGGCCGCGGCGGTACCGATGAGATAGAGGATGACGAATCGCGCATTCAGCTCGAAACGCTGGAGAAAAACGCCGCCGAGTTCGGCCTGCCTTACATTCCCATCAATGATGCGCGTCAGGGCATCGTCCACGTGATCGGCCCGGAACAGGGTTTCACCCAGCCCGGCCTGACCCTGGTGTGCGGCGATTCTCATACCGCGACCCATGGCGCGTTTGGCGCGCTGGCGTTTGGCGTCGGCACGTCGGAGGTTGAACATGTGCTGGCAACGCAAACGCTGATCCAGCGCCCGGCCAAGAACATGCGTATCACGGTCAATGGTGAGCTGCCGTTCGGCTGCACCGCCAAGGACATGATCCTCGCCATCATCGGCAAGATCGGCACCGCCGGCGGTACCGGCCACGTGATCGAATATGCCGGTAAGGCGATCGAGGATTTGTCCATGGAAGGCCGCATGACGGTCTGCAACATGACCATCGAAGCCGGCGCCCGCGCCGGCTTGGTTGCGCCGGACGAAAAGACGTATCAATACCTCAAGGGCCGCCCGATGTCGCCCAAGGCCGGCGCCTGGGAACAGGCCGAGGCCTATTGGCGGACGCTGTCCAGTGACGAGGCGGCGACCTACGATAAGGAAGTCGTCCTCAAGGCCGCCGATATCGCCCCGCAAGTGACCTGGGGCACCTCGCCCGAAGACGTCGTCGCCATTACCGCCTGCGTGCCATCGCCGGAAGACTTCGATGATCCGGCCAAACAGGAAGCCGCGAAAATGGCGCTCAAATACATGGGCCTGACCGCCGGCACGCCGATGACCGAGATCGCCATCGATTATGCCTTCGTCGGCGCCTGCACCAACGGCCGCATCGAAGACATTCGCGCCGCCGCCGCCGTCGCCAAGGGACGCAAGGTCGCCGCCGGCGTCACCGCGTTGATCGTGCCCGGCTCGGGGCTGATTAAGGAGCAGGCCGAAGAAGAAGGCTTGGCCGCCATCCTCATCGAAGCCGGCTTCGAATGGCGGGAGCCGGGTTGTTCCATGTGTCTGGCCATGAACCCCGACAAGGTGCCGCCGGGCAAGCGCTGCGCCGCCACCTCGAACCGCAATTTCAAGGGCCGCCAAGGCGCCGATAGCCGCACCCATCTTGTCAGCCCGGCGATGGCCGCCGCCGCCGCCGTCACCGGCAAGCTGACCGACGTGCGCGATCTGGATTAAGGACATAGAGTAATGCAAAAATTCACCACCCTGACCGGCGTCGCCGCGCCCATGGACATGATCAACATCGACACCGATATGATCATCCCCAAGCAGTACCTGATGACGATCGAGCGCACCGGCCTCGGCAAGGCGTTGTTCTTCGAGTTGCGCTATGACGCCGACGGCAACGAGAACCCGGATTTTGTCCTCAACAAACCGGCCTATCGCGACGCCAAGATTCTGGTCGCCGGTGACAACTTCGGCTGCGGATCATCGCGCGAACATGCGCCGTGGGCGTTGCTGGATTTCGGCATCCGCTGCGTCATCGCGACATCGTTCGCCGACATTTTTTATAACAACTGTTTCAAGAACGGCATCCTGCCGATCAAGCTGCCGGCCGAAGACGTCGCCAAGCTGTTGGATGATGCGATGCGCGGCGCCAACGCCATCATCACCATCGACCTGGAAACCAAGACCATCTCCGGTCCTGACGGCGGCGAGATCAAATTCGATCTCGACGATTTCAAGCGCCACTGCATGCTCAACGGTCTCGACGACATTGCCCTGACCATGGAAAATGCCGACAAGATCGACGCCTACGAGGCCAACCTGAAAACCACGCGGCCCTGGCTTTAGGGCAGATCGTCCCTCTCGGCCATGACCAACGCCGCCCTCACCATCCGCGACATCACGCTGCGTTCGGTCGTGGTGCCGTTGGCCCGCCCGCTGGTCACCCGCGTCGTCACCATCGACAACGCCGCCTTCCTGCTGATTGATCTGGAAACCGAGGAAGGCATCACCGGGCGCGCCTATTTGTTCGGCTATTCCGCCGCCGGCAATGCGTGCTTCGCGCCGCCTCTCCGCTGGCTGGCCGACGCCATGAAGGGCGAAGCGGTGGAGCCCGAACGGCTGTTCGTGAAAGCCCGCAAGGCCCTGACCCTGATGGGCCACGAAGGCATCGCCATGATCGCGGTGTCGGGCTTCGACATGGCGTGCTGGGACGCCCATGCCCAGGCGCTGGGCAAGCCGCTGGTCGAGGTGTTGGGCGGCAAAGCGAGGCCGATTGCGGCCTACAACTCAAACGGTCTCGGCCTGATCGGGCCGGAGGCGGCGGCGGAAGAAGCCAAAGCGCTCCTTGCCGAGGGCGGCTTTACCGCTATCAAGGTCCGCCAGGGCCGCGAAACCCTGGATGATGATCTCCGCGTCCTTGCCGCCGTCCGCGGCGCCGTCGGCCCGGACGTTGTGCTGCCGGTCGACTTCAACCAGGGCCTCGATGTCGACGACGCCATCCGCCGCGGCCTTGCCCTCGACAAGGAAGATGTCTACTGGATCGAAGAGCCGACCCGCTACGACGATTTGAACGGCAATGCCCGCATCGCCCGCGAGGTCGAAACGCCGATCCAGAACGGCGAAAATTTCTACGGCCCCGAAGCCGCCGTGCGCGCCATCGAGGCCGGGGCGCTCGATTACCTGATGCCGGATGTCGAGCGCATCGGCGGCGTCAGCGGCTGGATGCAGACGGCGAAAATCGCCGACGCCGCCGCCATCCCCGTGTCGTCGCACCTGTTCCCGGAATTTTCATCGCACCTGCTGGCGGTGACGCCGACGGCGCACTGGCTGGAATTCACCGACTGGGCGGCGCCGCTGATGCAACACCCGTTGCGGGTCGCAGACGGCCATGTCCAAATATCGGACGCCCCCGGCGCCGGCATCACCTGGAATGAAAAGGCGGTGGAAAAGTATTCCATCCCCCTATAAAACACCGATCAATCGGAAAGAGAGGAACACCATGTCCGCCAATAAAAAACTGCTGATGCTGCCCGGCGACGGAATCGGCCCCGAAGTCATGAACCAGGTCAAACGCGTCATCGACTGGATGGACAAGACCCGCCATGTCTCCTTCGACATTGCCGAGGATCTGGTCGGCGGTTGCGCCTATGACGCGCACGGCACCTCGCTGACCGACAACACCCTGGCCGACGCCATGGCCGTCGATGCGGTGCTGCTGGGCGCCGTCGGCGGACCCAAGTGGGACAACGTCGAACGCGACCGGCGCCCGGAAGCCGGGTTGTTGAAGCTGCGCAAGGAAATGGACCTGTTCGCCAACCTGCGCCCGGCGACCGTATTCCCGGCCCTCGCCGAAGCCTCCAGCCTGAAAACGGAACTCGTCTCCGGTCTGGATATACTGATCGTCCGCGAACTCACCGGCGGCGTTTATTTCGGCGCACCGCGCGGCATCGAGGATCTCGGCAACGGTCAAAAGCGCGCCGTCGACACGCAAGTCTACACGACTTCCGAGATCGACCGCGTCTGCCGCGCCGCTTTTGATTTGGCCCGCAAGCGCCAAAGCCGCGTCACCTCGGTGGAAAAAGCCAACGTCATGGAAACCGGCGTGCTGTGGCGCGAGGTCGCGACCCAGACCCACGCCGACGGCTACGGCGATATCATCCTCAACCACATGTATGCCGACAACTGCGCCATGCAGTTGGTGCGCGATCCGAAACAATTCGACGTCATCGTCACCGACAACCTGTTCGGCGACGTGCTATCCGATTGCGCCGCCATGCTGACCGGCTCGCTCGGCATGCTGCCGTCGGCTTCCTTAGGCGCCGCCGACGAAAGCGGCCGCCGCAAGGCCATGTATGAGCCCGTCCACGGCACCGCGCCCGACATCGCCGGCCAGGACAAAGCCAATCCGCTGGCGATGATCCTCAGCTACGCCATGTGCCTGCGCTATTCCTTCGACATGATTGAGGACGCCGACATGGTCGAAAAGGCCGTCGAGACGGTATTAGATTGCGGCCTGCGCACCGGCGACATCATGCAGCCGGGGATGACCCTGGTGTCGTGCCAAGCCATGGGCGAAGCGGTTACCGCCGAGATGGATAAGCTGGCCGGGTAAGGCGCGCCGTCACCCATATCCCTCCCGCAATTCACCTGGGCCTTGGCTGAACCGCGAAGCCGGCATCACCTTGCCCGGCAACGTCCCGCCTCTCCCCCCTTGACAACGCCCCAAATTAGGGTTATATTCATTATTTGTTGGTTGAAATGGTGATAAAAGGTTAAATATTCCTGCTTTTGGGGCAAAAACCGGTTATTCCGGCCTCAAAATGGAGACAAATGCGTACAAATGTCGCGTTTATCCCCTTGACACCCGTAAACGGTTGGGCTAGTATCCTTGGTAGAAAGGGTACAGCCATGACTAAGCCATTGACGATCCAAGAGTTTTTCAAGCGTTTCCCGGACGACGATTCGTGCCTGGAACACCTGATGCGCACCCGCTTCGGACAGGCGCTTGATTGCCCCAAGTGCGGCAAGCACGGGAAGTTTCATCGCATCAAGCGCCATCCGGCCTACGAGTGCGCGTGGTGCGGGTTCGAGATTTACCCGATGGTCGGCACCCCGTTCGCCAAGTCGCATACGGCGCTGCAAAAGTGGTTCTACGCGATGTACCTGTTCACCACTTCCCGGCATGGCGTCCCGGCGAAGGAATTGCAACGCCAGTTGTCCGTCACCTACAAAACGGCTTGGCGCATGGGCCATGAAATCCGCAAATACATGGCGAAGGTGGACGGCGATGAGGGCTTGTCCGGCACGGTAGAGGCGGACGAAACCTACGTGGGCGGCAAGCCGCGCAAGCATGGCAAGCGGGGCGAATTTCGCTGGCGGATCGAAAAGACCGTCGTGTTCGGCATGGTCGAGCGCGGCGGCGACGTGATTACCAAGGTCGTTCCGAACGCGCAGCGCAGCACGCTCATTCCGCATATCGTCGCCAATGTCGAGAAGGGCTCGACTGTCGCCACGGACGAATACCACCCGTATCGGTCGCTCCCGGCCGAAGGCTACAAGCACCTGATGGTGAAGCACCGGGAAAAGGAATACGTGCGAGGCGAAGCGCATACCAATACCCTTGATGGCTTCTGGAGCCAGTTGAAGCGGGCGATTCGGGGAACCCATGTTCACGTCAGCCGTCAGCATCTTTCAAAGTACCTGGGCGAGTTTGAGTTTCGTTACAACCTTCGGAAGGCCCCGCATCTGATGTTTGACCGGCTTCTGGCGAGCTTCTAGTCATGGCGTCCAGAAGCCGCTCGAACCGGCCGCGATCCGCTTTGGACGGATGCTGCTTGGCAAACTCCTTCAGCTTGCCGAGCTTGCGGGCTTCTTCGAGGCTTAAATATTTTCCGTGTCCCATGTACCAAGCATCTCCCGCTCTAAAAATTGTTGAAGTCGGTAGAGCATCGTGGACATGATCCTTGCCAATCTTTCGTGTTCGGGACGTGTAAAATTTAGATCGGAAGGATTAGGAACTGTTCGGTCTAGGCGATCCAGCCAATGAAACAGATTGATATTTGTTGCAGTTGCCGCCGCCATGACCCCAGCGCGCCAAGCGTGATATTTCGCTTGCCACTCGCCCCAATCCGCATCGGAAACGATCCTTCTTGAATCGTAATTTCGAAGTGAAATCCCCTCACTTCTAAATCGCCACAATTCATTGATAGAGGTCTGTCGTCTCTCGCGATCAAAAATCTGCTTTTTTAGTTTAGTGATTTCAGCGTCAGCCTCGGCCTGCATCCGCGCTGGTACGGACAGAAGATTAAAGAAGTAAATCAAGACCAGCACTCCTAATAATGCTAAAATGCCAGCCCAGATTTCCCCCACCTTGCCCTTAAGAAGCTCATGCCAATCGAAAATGTACATCACGAATAAAACGCCAAGCACCCACATCCCCTTCACAATCGAGGATCGGATATTTTGAAATCCCAAATCCGAGAGCGTCATTTCTAACGCCCTCGAACAAAGCCGCTTGATATAAGATGGTTCAACCATGAGCCCCGCCCTTTCGGTAGTAGGCGGGTATCATAGCACCCGCCCATACGGGGGCCAAAGGGATAATCGCGACAAATGTAGACATTTGCTGACACGGGTTTATAAGGTTGACACCCGTAGGAATCCCCATGACAATTAGGACTCCGTTCCAGCCCCCTGGCAACGCTACTTGGGGTAGCGTTCCCTGGAACAGGGGGAATTTGTCATGGGTGCTTGGGTTTCAAAACTTCGATTGGTCCCCGGTCTGCTTGGAGGCGCTTTAATGTTTGGGGCGCAGGTCGGGCCAGAGGATGCAGTTTCAAATCTGTCAAAATGGATAAAGTGGCTTCCAGAATCGCGAGAAATTGACACATGGGCAATGGCAATTGGCGTTGTCTTAGTCATCACCACCGTTGTGTTGTTTTTTGTAAAGCGCAGAGAAGCAAATCTTAAGGAGCCAATTGCGCCGATAATTTGGGATGGGCGAGAGGCAGCAACAAAGAGATCGTTTAGTGTTTCTGAACAAACGCAGTTCGTGGGGATGATTAAAGAACGGCTCCCCGAAGCCGGGACAGCCCGCGTTCATTATGTTGCATTAGAATTTCAGCCGTTCGCAGAAACAATTGAGGCTCTTTTTAAGGCGGCTGGCTGGAAATCTCGGGTTGGGGCCAGACAGGTCAGTAAGATTCCACTAGTAAACGTGCAAGGTATTGGGATCGCCGCATACAATAAACACTACCTTGAAGCAGTGCATGAAGTTTTCAGAGAGTGTGGGGTGACCGACATCTACACCTAATTACGCAATCTTGAAGTGCCACAATCTAACCCTAAATGGCCGTCAGCGCAGCGAACCGTTTATATTTATGTTGGGTATGTAGCTGGATAAAAAATGTCTCGCGGTAAATACCTTTCCCTCGAAGAAGCCCGCAAACTCGGGAAGCTGGACCAGTTTGCCAAGGAGCATCCGGCCCAAGCCGATGAACGGTTTTGGCCCCTACTAGAAGCCGCCTCTAAAGGCTTGCTAGAAGGCGAACGAACATCTGATCCGGCGCCTTCCGCAGATTGTAGCGGTACTCGAACTCGCCTAGGTACTTCTGGAGATGTTGGCGACTGACATGCACATGCGTTCCCTTAATCGACCGCTTCAAGATGCTCCAGAAACTTTCAAGGCCGTTCACATGCGTGTCACCATTGGCGTATTGCTTCGCCCCGTGTTCGACCGTGCGATGATCGTACCCGAGCGCCTTAAGCATCTTGTACGGATGCCATTCATCGGAACTGACTCGCGTCCCTTCCGGCACGTTTTCCAAGATCGGCGGGATCAAGGAGCGGCGCGAAGCGTCGGGAATAACCTTGGTGAACAACTGGCCGTCACGCTCAAGAATGCCCATGACAATCGTCTTATTGGCGCCGCGTCCGGTAATGCCTTTTTTCTTCCCGCCCTTCACCCGACCGCCGATGTAGGTTTCGTCCACTTCAACGTGACCAGTCAACGGCGGTTGGCCGTCAATCGCGCCCATGTACTCCCTGATCTTGTGCGCCATGCGAAACGCGGTCGGGTAGGACACGCCAAGCTGGCGTTGCAGTTCCTTCGCCGGCACGCCGTGCCGCGACGTGGTGAACAGGTACATGGCATAGAACCACTTTTGCAGGGGCGTATGCGACCGATGAAACATAGTCCCGACCATGGGGAAGATTTCAAAGCCGCACCACGCGCACTCGTAGGCAGGATGGCGCTTGATCCGGTGAAACTTCCCATGCTTGCCGCACTTCGGGCAGTCCAGCTTTTCGCCATGACGAAGCTGCATGAGGTAGTCCAGGCAGGCATCATCATCTGGGAATTGCTTCATAAACTCTTGGATGGTCGGGGGCTTTGCCATGTCTCTCTCCGTCGTTGAAAAGAGCATAGCTTATGGCCTTACGGGTGTCAACTTGATAATTCCGTGCTGACAATTTTTTTGAGATTTGCCATAACGCCGGCGCCGCCGCCACTTTGTTCCGCCCGGCCCGGATTAAAGCCAATCCCGTCTTGAAAAGGCCGTCAAACAGGCGTAAACGGTGGCCCCCGAAGGGTGTTCCCCTTTGCGCTGTACTATTATTTCGGAGTGTAAGGCCATGGGTTACAAAGTCGCCGTTGTCGGCGCGACCGGAAATGTCGGTCGAGAGGTGCTCTCGATCATGGAAGAGCGCCAGTTCCCGGCCGACAAGGTCGTCGCCTTGGCGTCATCGCGCTCCATCGGCACCGAGATTTCTTACGGCGAGACCAAGATTCTCAAGGTCGAGGACCTGGCCACGTATGATTTTGAGGGCACGGATATCGTGTTTTCGTCGCCGGGCGCCAAGGTGTCGGCTGAATACACCCCGCGCGCCGCGAAAGCAGGCGCCATCGTCATCGACAACACGTCGCAGTTCCGCATGGACCCGGACGTGCCGCTGGTGGTGCCCGAGGTCAATCCGCAAGCCATCGCCGGCTACCGGAACAAAGGCATCATCGCCAACCCCAACTGTTCGACCATTCAACTGGTGACGGCGTTGAAGCCGCTGCACGATCTGATGCCGATCAACCGCGTCGTCGTCGCGACGTACCAGTCGGTTTCCGGCGGCGGCAAGGGGCCGATGGATGAGCTGTTCAACCAGACCCGCGGCATTTACATGAATCAGCCGTCGCTCAATCATCGGGAGCATTTCACCAAGCAGATCGCCTTCAACGTCATTCCCCATATCGACATTTTCATGGACGACGGCTCGACCAAGGAAGAATGGAAGATGATGGCCGAGACCAAGAAGATCCTGGACCCTAATATCAAGCTGACCGCGACGTGCGTGCGGGTGCCGGTGTTTATCGGCCATGCCGAGGCGGTCAATGTGGAGTTCGACGGCGACGTCAACGAAAAGGATATCCGCGCGGCGCTGAAAGCGGCGCCGGGCATTATCGTCGTCGATCACCGCGCCGACGAGGGCTATGTCACGCCGACCGAATGCGCCGGTGAAGACGCCGTCTACGTCAGCCGTATCCGCATGGACCCGACCATCGATAACGGCCTCAATTTCTGGGTCGTCGCCGACAACCTGCGCAAGGGCGCGGCGTTGAATGCGGTGCAGATCGGCGAGGAATTGATCCGGTCCTATATGGAAAAAGCGGCCTAACAGGTTGCTGAAAAACGCTCCCCGGTCACCGGCCATTCTTCGCGACGCGTCGCTCTGGGCCGCTCCTCGGAATGAGGTTCTTTTTTTTCAATCGTCTAACCTCATGCCGAGGAGGCGCAAAGCGCCGTCTCGAAGCATTCCGCGCCGGATCAGGGAGTTTTTTAGCAGCCTGCTAAAACTAATCCCGAGCGAATGGACTCATTTGCGACGACGAATTTGCGGTTAACAGAAAGACTCTAGCGCGTTTTGACTTCGGCCCCGGCGGCCTCGGCGTGGGCCGCTTCGCTGTCCTGGGTTTCAGGGTTCAGCATCGCGTTGATTTCGTCCTGGCTCATCTGCTGACCCGGCGCCGGCGCGGCCTTGACTTGTTCTTTTTTCTTACTGTCGCGGCGCTCAAAATCGACGAACACGCGCTTACGGCGGCGGTCCGGGCCAAAGTATTCGCCGGCGCGGACAAAACGCCGAGGGTGTTCAATCACCGCGTTGAGGCGGCTGAAAAGGGTCTTCGCGGACACCGGCTTCATCACGAATTCGTTCACGCCGACGTCCCGGGCGGCAATGATCCTGGGCCGTTCGGAATGCGCCGTGATCATGATGACGGGCATAAACTTATCCGGGCTGGCGGGATTGGTTCGGACTTTCCGAACCAGGTCGATTCCGTCCATGGGGGTCATTTCCCAATCAACAATCAGCAGATCGGGGGGGCTGTCCCGGATAATTTCCCAAGCCGATTCCCCATCGGCGGTATCGGTAATATGCGTGCATCCCAGAACGCCAAGAATATGGCGCAACAATGAACGGATAAAATCCTGATCATCGACGATCAGCACCCGCACATTTCTGAGATAGGTGTTCCACATACCTAGTTCTTTTCACCCTCACCGGAAGCCATTGCGCCAAACCCGGCACAACCACTTATTATTATTGAACAGAGTGTACAATAATAATAAGGCCCAAGCCATGTTGAGGGCATTGATTTTTTCAAAGTGGTTAATTTTTCAACATATTATGGCGGCACACTCAGAATCAACCTTAAATTGAAATATATTAGAAATATCAACACAGTATTGCCGCACGATACTCCCGGCAGAGTTCCCGCAACTCTTGCCTCAAGCCGCGTTGGACTTATAATTCCCGGCACGTCTGGATGGGAAGGCGCCCGGAAACTTTTTGCAGAGAACCGCATTGTTAAAAACCGCAAGACCACGACGATCCGTCCTTTATATGCCGGGCTCCAATGCCAGAGCCCTGGAGAAAGGCCGCACCCTGGCCGCCGATGGCCTGATCCTGGACCTGGAGGACGCGGTCGCGCCGAATGCCAAGGAAACGGCGCGCACACAAATTCGCGACGCCATCAAGGAAGGCGGCTACGGCAAGCGTGAGTTGATCGTTCGCGTCAACGCCATGGACACGTCCTGGGGACAGGACGACCTGGTCAGCGCCGCGACCATGGGCGCCGACGCCGTCCTGCTGCCGAAGGTGGAAAGCGAAAGCACCGTCCACCAGGCGGAAGAGATCATGGCGACCGCCGGCGCGCCCGATAATCTGGCCGTCTGGTGCATGATGGAAACGCCGCTGGGGGTGCTGCATGCCGAGGAAATTTCCCATGCCAGCTCCCGTGTCGGCGCCCTGGTCATGGGCACCTCCGATCTGGCCAAGGACCTGCAATGCGCCCACACCCCGGACCGCATGGCGTTCATGACCTCAATGGGGCTGTGCCTGCTGGCGGCCAGGGCCGCCGGGATCGCCATTCTCGACGGCGTCCACCTGGACCTGGACGATGACGGCGGCTTCGAATATGCCTGCGTACAGGGCGTGGAAATGGGCTTCGACGGCAAGACCTTGATCCACCCCAAGACCATCGACGCCGCCAATAAGGCCTTTGCGCCGCCGGTCGAAGTCATCGAGTGGTCAAAGAGGATTATCGCCGCCCACGCCGAAGCCATCAGCGAGGGCAAAGGCATCGTCGTCGTCGAGGGGCGGCTGGTCGAGAACCTGCACGTGCTGAACGCCCAGCGCCTGGTCGCGTTGGACGAAGCCATCATGGCAATGGAAGCCGACAGTAAATAGCGGCGGCGGGTAGGAGTGCCGGGTCTGGGCGGTAACTCCTTGTAAAGACTCAGTATAGATTCGGTCGAGTCCTTTGATCACACGATCAGGACATGACTTATGCCTCTGACCCATTAGCGCCATCATCTGTTTTCGGGCACCGTTTTTTCGGCCC
>JAQBYB010000071.1 GCA_027624235.1 Pseudomonadota bacterium
CCATGATAACACCTTTTATGGGTTATCTGGTACAGCCCCAAAACTTAATATTATTTCCGCTCATGGATGATTCTGGGTCTGTGAATGAATGTGTGGTGGAATATCAGGAAATTTCGGTCACGAGTTGTGCGCTGGATGGAATATTGATGATCCGCCGGCAAAGGTCATCGGAAACGCCCAAGTCCATGCGCGGGCAGCCCGCGTACATGGGCAGTTGGTGCATCGGCGCCCATGCCGGTCGGGTCATGAAGCCTTGCGCGTTGGTGGCCCCCAGGATGTCGTCTCTCAAGTCGGCGACCCCGACATCCAGCAACAACACATTGAGCCAATAATTACTTTTGGCGAAATCGGGTTCGGTGAAAAACCGCATGTCCTCAACAGCGGCAAAAGCTTCGGCGTAGGCGACCGCCAATCGGCGCTTTTGGTCGAGGAACCGAGGCAATTGCTCCATCTGGGCGCAGCCAAGGGCGGCGTTGATATTGGGGAGCCGGTAATTGAACCCGACTTGGTCGTGGCGGTATTCCCACTTGTGGGCAATCTTGGCCGTCGTCGTCAGGTGTCTGGCTAGGGCCGCCAGTTCGGAATCGTTGGTCAGGATGGCGCCGCCGCCGCCGGTGGTGATGGTCTTGTTGCCGTTGAAACTGAGCGCCGAAAGGCGGCCAAAGTTTCCGGTGTGACGGTTGTTGTAATAGCTTCCCAGGGATTCAGCGGCGTCCTCGATCAGCGTCAGGTTAAATTTCCGGCAGACCTCAACCAACGGGTCCAGATCGACCGGATGGCCGAAGGTATGAACGGGTACGCAAGCGGCAATCTTGCGCCCGGTTTTCTTGTTGCGGCATCCGTCGGCGGTGATCTCGGCAATGGCGCCAAGGTGGGCGTCGAGTTTAACGGGGTCGAGGCCGAGGCTGCGCTCCTCGACGTCGACGAAATGCGGGATCGCGCCCATCCCGGCGGCGGCGTTGGCGGTGCCGACGAAGGTCAGCGCCGGCATCATCACCTCGTCGCCGGTTTCGACCCCGGCCAGAACCAAACAGGCGTGCAGTGCGGCGGTGCCGTTGACGGTGGCGACGGCGTGCTTGGCGCCGGTGAAATCGGCCAACATGGATTCGAAAGTCTCGACATATTTTCCGGCCGTCGATACCCAGCCGGTGTCCAGGCAGTCCTTGACGTATTCCCACTCCTTGCCGGCGAATTCCGGCTCATGCAAAGACACGCCAGAGGGAATCACGTCGCCAAGGACAGAAAGAATTTTTTCGCAAACCCGTGATTGGCCCGTCATGTTATATACCCTGCGTCGGGACGGACGCTTTCTATTCTTTCCCGCCACCAATCGGCGGTTATCTTGATGCCGTTCTTCAAATCGGTTTTAGCAACCCAGCCGCTGGCATCCTGTAATTTTTGAGCATCGGCCAAAAGTTCCATGACCTCGCTTTCGGGCGGGCGGATACGGGTTTCTTCCTGAGTGACGGGGTTGCTGCAACCGGTCACGTCTTTAATGATTTCCACCAGCGCGCCAATGGTGACGCCTTTGCCGGTGCCGGCGTTATAGGCTTGCCCGAACGATGAGGCGCCAAGTTCGGCAACGGAAAGGAAGGCGTTGACGGTATCGGCGACGAAGCAGAAATCACGCGACGGCAACAGGTCGCCTAAACGAATTTCCGTACAGGCATCGTCATAGACCTGACGCAGGATGGTGCTGATGACGGCGCGCTCACTTTGGCGCGGGCCGTAGGTGTTGAACGGTCTGAGGGTGACGACGGGAAGATCGAACGAACGGGCGAACGCCTCGGCCATCATGTCGGCGGAAGTCTTCGACGCCGAATATGGCGATTGCCCCTGGAGCGGATGTTCCTCGGTGATCGGCGTGAATTGGGCGGTCCCGTAGACCTCGCTGGTCGAGGTGTGGACGATTTTGGAAACGCCGGCGTCGCGCGCCGCCGTCAGCACGTTCACGGTTCCCTGGACATTGGTGGCGACGTAGCTGGACGGCGCCTCGTAGGAATACGGAATGCCGATCAATGCTGCCAGGTGGAAAACAACGTCTTGGCCTTTGCACAAGGTGTTCATTTGGTGCGGGTCGCGAACATCGCCGCGAACCAGTTTCAACGCGTCGCGGGTTTTCGCAGGCAATGTGTCCAGCCATCCGTGGCTGTCGAAGGAATTGTAAAGCGCCAGCGCCGTCACCTCGGCGCCTTGTTCCGCCAAAAATTCGGCCAAGTGCGAGCCGATGAAACCATCGGCCCCGGTGATGAAAATTTTGCGATTGTTCCAGGTCATCGTTTTTTCACGGGAAATTTCTCACGCTACCGCAGTCCGGGTGAAAAGGCTCCCCCCGGAGAAATTGATCGAATGGCGACGGCCCCTAGGTGGGCGCAGGTCTTCTAAGCGCAGGCGTAAACCGTTTCCAGGGGTACGTGCACCTTTACCTCCCGGCCCATCAGGCTGAGCAGGACGGTAACGCGGTCTTCATCGGTGGGGCTTTCAAACAACCCTTCCAGTTCATTGAGCGGCCCATCGATAAATTTCACTCGGTCACCGCGTTTGAAGGTGCACCCGGCATGTAACTTGACCATGCCCTTTTCGTCCTGGCGCGCCCTGATTTCGGTGATGATGTCCGCCGGCACGACGGCCGGGGCGTCGCCGAAGCGAATCAGGTTGCCGACACCGACGGTGGAACGGATCGCCCACCATGGCGTGGTGTCGGGGTCGATGGCGACAAACAGGTAGCGCGGGAACAGCGGCGACGCCACCCAGTCGATGCGCCGGGCGTGGTTGCGGCGCTTCAGGTGTTTGGGCAGAAAAACCTCGTATCCCTGCCGACGAAGGTGAAAGGCGGCCTTGTCTTCGGACCGGACGTGGGTTTGAACGGCGCACCAATAGGTCATTTCATTCCCCCCAAGTTGGTTTTCGATACTTTAGAGACGCCAAGGAATTCGTACACCAGCACCCTTTCCGGCGGGAATGTGGCGCAGGCATCGTCGTAGGCGGGTTGCGCCCCGTTGATGGCGCAGATGAGGACGGCATCAACGTCGTCGGTGCTTGGGATTTTTGTCACCACCGGAAGCCCGGCAAATTCCATGGCGCCTGAAGATTTGTCGATCACGGCGGTAATTTTCAACGGAAAGTCTTTGGCCGACAGCGCTACGATTTCGGTCAGGTCGCTGATCCCGTAAAGCGCGATCCGGCTCCAGTCGCGGTTCCGGCACAGATTAAATAAATCCGCGCTTTCGGTCCGGGCGCGGCGAAACAGGTTGAAGGATTGCGACAGAAACTCGGCGGTCAGCCGACTTTTTTCAGAGAATCCCTTCGGTGTCAGGTAATAGGCATACCGGTTGGCGGGTGCCTGGCTGACCTTAATCAGGCCCTTTTTGACGCAGCGCTTCAGGTACGCATTGGCCAGACCCAGCGCGATGCCCAAGTCACCGGCCATGGAGCGCTGCGATGTCGAGGAGTCGTCATGAACCATGTTCAACAGGCCGAGCGTAATCTTGGCCTCGTTGCCCCGGTCGGATGAATTGGGTTCGATTTTGGCCAAAAATCACCTCTTTTAAGGGGCCGCGCCCAGCCCGCCCCGGCACGGCGTTCACAAACCGAACACTACCTTGTTCACCACGTGAACGTCAAGAACTCAAATAGAATCAAGTGCTTTTGGCTTCATTATGGGCAATGTTAGGGCCGTTGGGTATTTGACATCATGGGGCCTCGCGGATTATCAGATGATCAGAACGCCACCAGCAAGGGTGAAAACGGATCTTCTGGGATCGAACAGCCTTTTTTATTGGTGGCCCGGTATCGAACGCCTTTGACGTGGGAAGCCCGCTTTAAACCATGCTTCGATTGATCAAACTTTTTGAAAAGATCGCGCTGCACCGCCACCCCTTGCGGGTTTCGTTGTACCGGCGCTTGATGCGTGAATTTCCGTTTACGCCCTATTCCTACCGGGTTTCCATCGATGCGGTGGTGCGTCCGCAATATGCGTATTGCATCATCGAGGCCGCCAAGATGGCGAAGGACATGGGGCTTGAGAAACTTTCCATCCTAGAATTCGGCGTCGCCGGCGGAAACGGGCTCCTCAACATCGAAAGTCATGTCCGCGAGGTCGAAAAGGAATTCGGCATCCAGTGTGAAATCTATGGGTTTGATTCCGCCGAAGGCATGCCGGCGTCCGAAGATTATCGGGATATTCTGTATACCTGGGGCGAAGGCTTCTACAAGATGGACCGCGCCGCCCTGGAACGCCGCCTGAAAACCGCCAAGCTTGTCATCGGCGACGTCAAGGATACGGCAAAAAACTTCTTCGAGGAACACACCCCCGCGCCGGTCGGCTGCATTTTCTTTGATGTCGATTATTACACATCGACCATGGCGGCGTTTGAAATCTTCAACACGGCATCGAAAAACAGGCTGCCTCGGGTTGCCTGTCATTTTGACGATATTTCAGGAACCAACGAATTCCTCGGCGAACTGTGCGCCATCAAGGAATTTAACGACACCCATGAGAAGGCGAAAATCGCCCGGCATCACATGTTGTCGGAAATGCGCCGGGTGGCGATGCCTTGGAACAAGGAAATCTATTTTTTCCACGACTTCGATCATCCCCAGTATAATACCTGTTACCGGGGCGACTATCAGCTCCCCCTTGAGCCTTAGAGACAAAACCTAGTGACGGAAATTTGGCGATGTCACCCGTTGAACTGAAACAAAAAATACATGAGTTGTGTGAACAGGGGTTCGTTCACATTCCCGGCTTCGTGCCCAAAGACGTTCTCGGCGATATCCAAAAAACCGTGCATGAGGCTTTTTACGACACGCCGTACGGGCGCGATGAGCGCACCGGCGCGGCCGAGGACGAAACCCGTCTGGTCGGGCTGGGCACGGATGTCGATGTGATGCCGGTTCTAACCTTGCCGGGGAAAAGCCCGTTACTGCCGCTGACCAATCCGGACCTCCAGGGCATCCTGGCCGAGCTACTGGGCGAAGATTATTACCTGGACCGGGCCACCGTTCGCCGGGCGCGCGCCAACAGCGATCGCTTCTATTATCATAAGGATCAACACGGCGACATCGGACTGACGGTATTGCTGAATGACCTGGGCGTTAACGCCGGTGCGACCTCGGCGCTGCCGCGCCGGCATTTGGGAACGCCGCCGACCTTGTTTGCGGTCAAAAACATCAATGCCGCACACCCCGACGAAGTGCAAATGACCGGCAAGGCCGGCGATGCCTATTTGTTTTACCGGGACATCGATCATTCCCGCGCCGAAAACCTGACCGCCGATGACAACGTCCAGATGATTTACGCCTTCGTCAACAAGAACACCCAGCCCGCGTCCAATAATCGCCAATGCCTTGACCAGAATGCCCTCAAGGATTTACCGCTTACCCTTCAACAGATGCTCCGGCCTTATGACGGTGTGCCAGCGGGCGAATACAAAGGCTTCGTTGAAAAATTTTTGTACGGTTCCGGGTTCACGTCTCCCGGCGCCGGAGATTACGACGTCCGCAACGATCTGTTCCGGGATTTTCTGTACACCATGTTTTTCGTTCGCGGCAAAACCCTTCGCAACCCGGCGGACCAATCCCTGCCCCGCAACACGACCAAACTGAATGAAATCCGCAAGGTCACGTTTTGGCAATACGTGAGGGGGCTGTCCTGGTGGCTGGTCTTTCGCAGCTATGTGCTGGCGGCTCTTCGCAAGACCTCAAGGGGCGAGGCCGCGATTCATTCCTTGAAGAAGGTCCTGGGTCGGGCTTAGGTTCAGCCGTTGGATGCCACAATAAATTAGGGGCCTGCTTTGTCTTCTTCTTCCATTGCCGTTATCGGCTTAGGCTACGTCGGGTTGCCGTTGGCGTTGGCGTTGGCCCGGCATTATCCGGTCACTGGCTTTGATAGTTCTCAATCGCGCATCGCCGGACTTAAAGACGGCATCGACGTTACCGGTGAAGTGGCGGCGTCTGAATTGTCCGTCTCAACCCTTGTCATGACGGATGACCCCAAGGCCATCGACGGCGCCGAATATTATATCATTACCGTACCGACGCCAGTCGATGCCGCCAACCGGCCGGACCTGCAACACGTCACCGCTGCTTGCGCCACCGTCGGAAAGGCGATGCGGAAGGGCGCGGTGGTTGTGTTGGAAAGCACCGTTTTCCCCGGCGTCACCGAAGATGTCTGCGGGCCGGAACTGGAGGCGGCTTCCGGTTTGATGTCGGGCCAGGATTTTTTCCTCGGCTATTCGCCGGAACGCATCAATCCCGGCGACAAGGAACATACCGTCGACAAAATCATCAAGGTGGTCGCCGGGCAAACGCCGGAAGTGACCGGGAAATTGTCCGATCTGTACGGGGCGATTACGTCCGGCGGCATCTTTGTCGCCAAGAACATCAAGACGGCGGAAGCGGCCAAGGTTATCGAGAACGCCCAGCGCGACATCAACATCGCCTTCATTAATGAGGTGTCGATGATCTTCAACCAGATGGGCCTGAACACCCACGATGTCCTTGCCGCCGCCGGGACGAAATGGAACTTCTTGCCGTTTAAACCGGGCCTTGTCGGCGGCCATTGCATCGGCGTCGATCCGTTTTACCTGGCCCACCTGGCCAGCGAAGTGGGGTTACAATCCGAGATCATTCTGGCGGGGCGTAAAATCAATGACGCCATGGCGGGGATTATCGCCGGGTGGATCAACAAAATTCTAAAAGATGACCTTGGCAACGATGGGGGTAAGGATAAGGGTGGAATGGTGTTGGTTTTGGGGCTGACTTTCAAGGAAAACGTGCCTGACCTGCGCAATACCAAGGTCGTCGATTTGATCGCCGCCCTGAAAGCCCAAGGCCACGATGTCGATGTTCATGATGCCCTCGCCGATGGCGACGAGGCCGAGCGCTTGTTCGGGCTAAAACTGCTGGATCGGATGGACGGGGGCGTCGCTTATGATTGCGTCGTCGGGGCCGTTGCGCACGATGCGTATGCCGCCTTTTCCAGCGAGGCCGTGGCCGCCATCGTTAAGCCCGGCGGTTTGGTCGTCGATCTGAAAGGGATGTGGCGATCTCTGGATCTTGGCCCGGACGTCAAGCGGATGGAAATTTAATCCCGCCCGTATTTATCTTCAAAGCGAACGATATCGTCCTCGCCCAGGTAATCTCCGGACTGCACCTCGATGACGTTTAACGGCTCCGAACCTGGATTTTCCAGCCGGTGTTTGGCGCCCAATGGAATGTACGTGGATTGATCGATTTCCAAGGTGATGATGTCGTCGTCCCGGGTCACCCGCGCGGTGCCGGCAACGACGGTCCAATGTTCGGCCCGGCGCTTGTGCGCCTGTAGTGATATCCCGTGGCCCGGTTTAACCATCAGGTGTTTGACCTGATGGCGCGCGCCCTGGTCGAGAGTCTGAAACCAGCCCCAGGGCCGATAAATTCTCGGGTGTGACAGGAATTCCGTGCGGCCGCCGCCTTTCATAGCCTCGTTTTTCATGGCCTCAACAACCGGCTTGATTTTTTCCACGGCGTCGCGCGTGCTGACCAGGACGGCATCGGCGGTGGCGATCACGGCGACGTTTTCCAAACCGATGGCAGTGATGAGCGGCCCTGCGCTCCTGAGGTACGATCCCTTGACGTCTTTGCTGACGACATCGCCAACCGTGACGTTGCCGTTGGCGTCCTTGTCGCCGATCGACCATAGCGATTCCCATGAGCCGACATCGTGCCAGCCCATATCAACAGGGACGACGGCGCCGATGGTGGCGTTCTCCATCACGGCGTAATCAATGGATTCCCCTTCGCAGGCCTCGAAGGCGCCGGCATCGGGGCGGAAAAAGTCGAGATCGTCGCGGCCATCGTTGATCGACTTGCGGCAGGCCGCGACCATGTCCGGGCGGAGTCGTTCCAGGGTTTCAATGTAGGTTGCGGCGGAGAACAGAAAGATGCCGCCGTTCCAAAAATAATTTCCCTCGGCGATGTATTTTTCCGCCGTTGCCGCGTCCGGTTTTTCGGCAAAGCGGTTAATCGTGAAGCAGCCGTCGACCCCGTCGATGGCATCGCCCTTCTGGATATATCCATAGCCCGTCGCCGGTCGGTCGGGTGTGATGCCGAAGGTCACCAGCTTGCCCATCGCCGCCGCCTCGGCGGCCTTGGCGATGGCGGCCTGGAAGGCTTTCGGGTAGGCGATGACATGGTCCGACGGGGCCAGCAACATCACGGCATCGGGGTCCTCGCGCATTAAATACAACGCCGCCAGGGCCGCCGCCGGGGCGGTGTTGCGGCGGCTCGGCTCCAACACGATGGCAGTGGGCTCAATACCGGCATCGCGCAGGTGTTCGGCGACGAGGAAACGGTGGCTGTCGTTGCAGACCACCATTGGCGCCGAAAATGGGGCGCCGCTCAGCCGCGCCGCGGTTTCCTGAAGCATGCTTTGGCTGGACACCAGATTGATGAATTGTTTGGGGTGCAGTTCCCGGGAAATCGGCCAAAGCCGTTGGCCCGATCCGCCGGATAGAATGACCGGAACAATTGCGGGAACAGGTGATGAGGCCATCTGCGGATCAATCCAATTCGAAGGCGTCTTTATAATCCAGCGCCAACGCCGGATCCTGATCTTCTTTTACCAGGAAACAGTTTCCAATCACCAGAACCTCGATACCGGTCCCCATGAAACAATGAAAGGCGTCCTCGGGGGTGCCGACGATGGGCTCCCCCCGGACATTGAACGACGTGTTGACGACAATGGGGCACCCGGTGATGTCCTTGAAGCGCGTTATAAGCGCGTGATAGCGCGGGTTAGTGTCTTGGTGCACGGTCTGGATGCGGGCCGAATAATCGACATGGGTAACGGCCGGAATATCTGACCGGGGCACGTTCAGCTTGTCGATTCCGAACAGCGCCTGCTCGGCGTCGGTCATCGCCCGGCGGCGGTCCTTTTTGATCCCCGCGACCAACAGCATGTAGGGGCTGTCGCCATCCAACTCAAACCAATCGGCGACATCGTCGCGCAGCACCGAGGGCGCGAAGGGGCGGAAACTTTCGCGGTATTTGACCCGTAAATTCAGCGTTTTCTGCATTGATTCCGAACGCGCATCGGCCAGAATCGAGCGTCCGCCGAGGGCGCGCGGGCCGAATTCCATGCGGCCCTGGAACCAGCCGACGGCCTGCTCATTGGCCAACGCCTGGGCGGTCTTGGAAATCAGGGCGTCGTCGTCGAGGACGGTGAATTTGGCGCCGGCCTTGGTCAATCGTTCCTGAATGTCGTCTTGGGCAAACTCGGGGCCCAGATAAGACCCGTTCATGGAATCCTTGCCGATGGCTGCTGTTCGCGGTTGGTCTTGATACAGATGATAGGCCGCCAACGCCGCCCCCAGGGCGCCGCCGGCATCCCCGGCCGCCGGCTGTATCCAGATGGTATCGAATTGGCCGTCGCGAAGAATCTTGCCATTGGCGACGCAGTTCAAGGCGACGCCGCCGGCCAGGCAAAGGTTTTTGGAACCGGTCTCCGCGGCCAGCCCGCGGGTCAGCCTGAGCACCACTTCTTCGGTCACCGCCTGGATCGAGGCCGCCAAATCCATGTGGCGTTGGTCGAGCAATTCATCGGCCCTGCGCGCCGGGCCGCCGAACAAGGCGGCGAATTTGTCGTTGGTCATGCGCAGCCCGGTGCAATAATCGAAATAGGATTGATCCAGACGGAAGGTGCCGTCGTCCTTCAGGTCCATCAGATGTTCCAGAATCAAGTTGGCGTATTTGGGCTCGCCATAAGGCGCCAGCCCCATCACCTTGTATTCGCCGGAATTGACCCGAAAGCCGGTGTAATAGGTAAACGCCGAATACAGCAGGCCCAAGGAATGAGGGAAGTGGATTTCCTTGGTCATCTCGAGGCTGTTGCCGTGGCCGATGGCGACTGAGGTGGTCGCCCATTCGCCGACCCCGTCCATGGTCAGCACCACCGCGTCTTCAAACGGCGAGGGAAAGAACGCCGACGCCGCGTGGCTCTGGTGGTGCTCGGCGAACAGCAGTTTGTTTTTCCAGTCGAAGCCAGGATCAAACGCCTGGAATTTTTTTTTGAGCAGGTCTTTCTGGAAAAGCTTTTCCTTGAGCCACACCGGGATCGCCATGCGGAAAGATTTAAACCCCCTCGGCGCGAACGCCATATAGGTTTCCAGCAATCGTTCGAACTTCAAGAAAGGCTTGTCGTAGAAGGCGACAAAATCGACGTCTTCAAGGCCGATGCCGGCGTGGGACAGGCAGAATTCAATGGCCTGGGCGGGGAACCCGGCGTCGTGCTTTTTGCGGGTAAAGCGTTCTTCCTGGGCGGCGGCGGCAATCACGCCGTCCTCGATCAGCGCGGCGGCGCTGTCGTGGTAGAAGGCGGATATCCCAAGAATGCGCAATGGATAAACCCGATCAGAAAATCGTGTAAATGAACGGCGCCACGGCCGATCCCTGGCTGAGAACAACCAACCCGCCGAACACCGCCATCATGACGATCACCGGCAACAGCCAAAATTTCTTGCGAACTTTCATGAATGCCCAAAGTTCTCTGACAAAATCCATGGTAACTCCTAAATGCCTAAAACTGCTGACGCATGGTTTCCGGCGCCGGCCCGGCTGGCTCGCGCACAACCCAATAACTTTTCGCATCCGGGTCGAAGCGCCGGTTGAGGGGGTCCTTGCCGACCATTCGCATGATCAGGGCGATCGGGGTGACGGTCAGATAAAACAGCAATCCCATGATTAACGGATTCATCACCTTGTGCAGCGCCATGCCGAACAGAAACCAAATTTTGTTCAACGGCCGTAAAACAACCGGGGCAACCATCCCCGCCGCCAGGAAGGCCGCGGCCACGATCAATGCCCAAAGCCGGTACGGGCTACCATCCCAAAGCGGCGCCAATCCGATGATGGCGAAGACCACGGCGAAGACAATGCCGAAACTGCGCTCGGAACCGACCTTGGGCCCGTCTTCGCGTGCGAAGTCTTCATGAAACGCCTGTGATTTCGGCATCAATTGCCCTTCCCTGTATAGCGAGGTGTTTACCCTTGGAGGCCCCTGAAAGTAAAGACTACTCGTCCCGTTTAAGCCGGGCCGCGAAAAAACCGTCCATGCCGCCCTCGTCGGCCAGATGGAAGGGCAGACTGCGCAAGGCGCCGTCGGCGGTGATCAATTCCGCAAGCCCAACCATATCGCCGGGCGGGGCGGCAAGCTGGGATACCGGCGCGCCCCCGTCCAAGAGGGCGGCGATCCGGACCGGGCCTTCCTCCGGTTGCAGGGAACACGAACAATAAACGATCTCGCCGCCCGGTTTGACCATGTCGACGGCAGCGGCGAGCAATCGTTCCTGGAGACCGGCAAGCTTGATGACGTCTTTGGCCGTCTTCAGGTGGGCGACATCGGGATGGCGGCGGATGGTGCCGGTGGAAGAACACGGCGCGTCTACCAACACCGCATCGGCTGGCGCATCTGGCTTCCAGTCGGCGGCATCGGCGCAGACAATTTTTGCGTCCAGGCCAAGACGGCCGAGGTTTTCCCGCACCCGGTGCAGGCGCTTTTCGGAACGATCGACGGCGGTGACGCGCGCCCCGGCCGCCGCCAACTGCGCCGTTTTGCCGCCCGGCGCGGCGCACAGGTCGATAACGTGCTTGTCCCTGACGTCGCCAAGAAGTTTGACCGGCATTGCGGCGGCGGTATCCTGCACCCACCAGGCGCCGTCTTCGAAGCCTTCAAGG
Source organism: Pseudomonadota bacterium (assembly GCA_027624235.1). Taxonomy (GTDB): domain Bacteria; phylum Pseudomonadota; class Alphaproteobacteria; order Rhodospirillales; family Casp-alpha2; genus Casp-alpha2. The sequence goes on from JAQBYB010000071.1 coordinate 11,716, forward strand.
GTGTTGATCATGCCGCCGGCATCGCGCCGCAGGCTGCCGGTCGGCAACAGGCGGGCGTCGAGTTTTTCGGCCCAGGCCGTTTTGGCCTCAAGGGAGTTCTCCTTGACGGTGATATCAAGGGGGGCTTCCATAAGGTGGGCCTCGGCGATGCGCCGGCAGGCGGCCTCTCCATAGGCTTTGGTCCAGCTCTCCCATAACCAATCCGGGGTGTTGAGGCGGGCGGCGTCCTGGGTATCGACAATGGCGCGGCCCTCGCGGCCAAAACGCCGCAGAATGGCGTTGATGAGGGATTTGTGAGGGCCAAAGCCAAGGGCCTGGGCCAGGTCCACGGTCGTCGCCACGGCGGCGTGGGGCGGCGTTCCTAAAAAAAGAAGCTGGGCGAGGCCAAGGCGGAGCAGATCGTGGGCGCCTTCGGCTTTCTTCGGCAACGGTCGGTCGAGGGCGATATCGATCAAGGCGTCGATTTGGCCAAGACGGCGCAGCGTCGTTGCCGTGATCGAGCGGGCAAACCCACGGTCGCGGGCCTCAAGCCCGTTGATGCCGGGATGCTCGGAGAGGGCCATATCCAGGGACTGTTTCTGGCGCAGCACCGCCGTCAAAAGATCGAAGGCGACGGAACGGGCGGATGGTTTGGCTGTTTTCATGGCCTGTTCTTGCCTTATCGGGCTCATTCGGGCAATAGTCTTCAAGGGGTTCGGGCAGAACCGGAACCGGAGGCGATGCAGGCATGAACAAACCAAAACGCCCAGAGTACAGCCCAGAGTACAGCCAAGAGTACAGCCAAGAGCCCAGCCAAAAGCCCAGGGCCACGGACGCGATCAAAGGGGCCGGAACACACCTCGCGCCGGGCGAAAAGAAAAACAAGAAACCCGGCAAACCGCTTCCCGAAAAAACCGAGACTGGCGGCCCGAAGGGGCTAGAGCCGACCCGCTACGGCGACTGGGAAAGAAAAGGCCGGGCCATCGATTTTTAAGGGCCGGTGATGGCGTTGCGTTGGCAACATGGTGCAAATAGGATTTACCGATTCAGTCGGCAGGAAACAGCTTTTGTCAGATGATACTGGAATAGGGAAAGATCGCTTATATTCTGCTTCCGGTGGCTGGAATGCGTTCCATCTTGCGGGGTTCAATTTCCGGTCATGGTGAGGCCGGTCTGGGTTTTCGGCTTTTTGGCGATTTATTTCGTTGCCGTGTTGTTTGTGGCTGACGCTGTTCCCGAAGGGGATCCGTTCACCGAAACCAGGAAAAACGCTAAACCCAACCTTGATTTGCTTAGCGCCAAGGTCGTTGCTGAGTTGAAGTTTAATCACGTGCGCGCCAAAGGCCCTTACGATGTCGTGGTGTTCGGCAACAGTAGAAGCCTGAACTTTACAAATCCCGGCAACGGTTTTAACGGATGCAGTTTTTTTAATTTTTCCATCGGTGGCGAATCGCTTCGCACCAGCATTGCCCTAATGGAACGACTTGCCGAAGCCGGCGTCGCGCCCCGAAATGCTATTGTCAGCGTCGATCATTTCGAATTGCAACGCTACCACAATCCATAATCGCTTTGGGCGCCTCGGCGATGGAGCCTGCTGGCTCTGGACCTGTGGGGCGGATTGTCGCGAACCGAGATTTCTTTCCGCGAGTGGCTGAGAATGGCATGGCGGCACCTCCGCTCCGAATCCAGGCTGTTTGAACAGAATTTTTCCATTGAACTTTTTATGACGAGTCTGAAATTAAAATTGGGACTGGCGTCTGATTTAACAGAAACCACCGCCAACGGCCTTGGCTATAGCGCCGATGGAAGCCGTTCGTCGCCCCCCGTCCCCACAGACCAGCGCGCAACGGAACGACTCTCCCCGATTTCACCGCAATTTTTATTTGGGTATCTGAAATATGATTTTGAACGGCTGAAAACGTTGCAGGATCAGGGCGTCAACATGATCCTGTACGAAACACCACTTGAATCAAAAAGCGCCCGTTTTTTTGCGGAAAACCCAAGCCCCTTTGCCGCCGCCACGCGCACCAGATTTACAACCCTGTGCCGGGACCTTTCGTTGCGCTGTTACACCGCGCCCCGTGAGGTTCCTTATCCAGACCTGCCCTGGCCGGATCACTCCCATCCCCCCGCCAAAACGTTGGCGGCCTATCTGACGACACGGCTGGCTGGTGACGTGAAGGGATGCCGCAAATGATCTTTAACCAGTTTGAATTTTTGTTCATTTTTCTGCCGCTGGTTCTGGCCGCTTTTTTCGCGCCCCGTTGCCAGGCTTTCAGGCCGTACATGTTGGTTGCGGCGTCACTCATTTTTTACGGTCTTTCCGGGGTCGAGCACGCCATTGTCCTGGCCGCCGGAATCCTATGGGTCTATTTCTGTGCGCGGACAGAAAAAATCGTTCAAAACAGAGCATGGCTTATCGCCACCATTGTTCCTCCGGTTGGGGCTCTTTTTTATTACACGTATCTCGGATTTTTTGTCCGCGAAGACATCGGCCTCAAG
>JAQBYB010000072.1 GCA_027624235.1 Pseudomonadota bacterium
CGGAAGAATGTAGAAACTTCTTTGCCGCCGACGGCTATGCGTCAAAATAACTCGGAAATGCTCTAGTTATCTAGGACAGCCCCATATTTTTTCTTAATATGAAATATTTTAGCGCAACCTATCCAACCGCACATAAACACCTCTTAGGACATTTTGGCCGACTAACAATCAGTGTTTCTTGGCCTTACACCTTTCCTTTTTTTCGAAGCGTCAAAGAGCCGGATGCGACGATGTCGATCCATCGTTTAATTAACAGTCGAGAGTATTGACCCGCTCCCACTGGGTCAGATGACGGGTGTATTTGTTCCACTCATTCATCTTGAGCTTTATGTAGCTGTCGATGATTTCGTCCCCCATGGCATTTCGCAGGATTTGGTTTTTATCGGTGAGACGGAGTGCATCTAACAGGTTCAGCGGCAGTTTTTTTGCAACTTTGGCTTTATGACCCTCGGCATACATGTCGATATCCAGCCGTTTTCCTGGATCACGCTTGTTGGCAATGCCGTCGAGGCCGGCAGCGAGCACGCTAGCCACGCCCAGATACGGGTTCACGGCACCATCCATTAGCCTGAGCTCGAAACGGCCAGGACCCGGAATCCGAACCATATGACTGCGGTTATTGCCGCCGTAGGTGACCGTGTTTGGCGCCCAGGTGGAACCTGAAAGCGTCACCGGCGCGTTGATGCGCTTGTAGCTGTTGACGGTTGGGTTGAAGAACGAGCACAACGCCTCGGCGTTGTGCAAGATGCCCCCAAGGAAGTTGTAAGATAGCTTGCTGTTGCCGAGTTCTCCCTTGGGGTCAAGGAACAGGTTCTTGCGGCCCGCGCGGTCCCAGATCGAGGTGTGAGTATGGCAACCGTTGCCAGTCAGTTCCAAGAATGGTTTTGGCATGAAGGTGGCACTAAGTCCGTGCTTCTCGGCGATCGATTTAACCATGAACTTAAAAAAAGCATGCCTGTCGGCGGTGCGAAGACAGTCGTCAAAATCGAAATTCATCTCGAACTGGCCATTGGCGTCCTCGTGATCGTTCTGGTACGGCCCCCAACCGAGTGCCTCCATGCCGTCACAGATTTCGGAAATGACGTCATATCGGCGCATTAGCGCGCCCTGGTCGTAACAGGGCTTTTCCTGGAAGTCGCGTTCGTCCGAGATCGCGGTGCCATCGGGGTTGATGATGAAGAATTCGCACTCGACCCCTGTTTTCAGGCGATATCCCTTCTTTCGCGCGCGTGCGACCTGTCTTTTAAGCGCAATCCGTGGGGACGCCTCGACCTCCTTGCCGTCCATCCAAAGATCGGCGGCAAGCCACGCCACTTCAGGCTTCCACGGCAGGATGGTCAGGCTGTCTGGGTCTGGAATTCCAAACAGGTCGGGATCGGCCGGGGTCATATCCAGCCAGGCGGCGAACCCGGCAAACCCGGCACCGTCACGCTGCATGCCCGTGATCGCCGAAGCCGGCACCAGTTTGGCACGCAACACACCGAACAGGTCTACGAAACTGATAAGAAAATATTTGATCTTTTTCTGTTTAGCGATCACCGCCAAGTTCTTGCTCATTTTGTTTCCTTCTCGCTGATCAAGTAGGCCCGGTTCCTAATGGGTCTGTTTCAGGTCGCCCCCCGACCCGGTATCCAGTCGGTGCCGGCGAGCGGCACCCCCGCCATGGCCGCCGCCTCCATGGTCAATGCCACAAGATCCTCCGGCTCCAAGTTGAGCAGGTGGCTCTTGCCACAGGCGCGGGCCAAGGTCTGCGCCTCCAATACCATTGTCGTTAGGTAGTTCTTCAGCAGCCGAGCACCGTGTTCCGGCGCCAGCCGTGCCTCGAGTTCGGGTTCCTGCGTCGTGATGCCGACGGGACACAACCCGGTGTGGCAGTGGTGGCAGTACCCAGGCTCAGTGCCGAGTGCGTGGTAATCCTCGATATGGACCGCTTTGTTGCATCCCATAGCCACCAGGGCAGCAGTGCCGATTGATACCGCATCTGCGCCAAGCGCCATGGCCTTGGCGACATCTGCGCCGGTGCGGATGCCCCCGGACACGATCAGTTGCACTTCACGATGCATGCCTAATTCTTTTAATGCATTTACGGCGAGCCTGACCGCTGGCAAGGTTGGAATTCCGACGTGTTCGATGAAAACATCCTGCGTAGCACCGGTGCCCCCCTGCATTCCGTCAAGAACGACGACGTCAGCGCCGGCCTTGACTGCAAGCGCCACGTCGTAACTGGTCCGGGTGGCGCCGATTTTCACGTATATGGGTTTTTCCCAATCGGTTATTTCGCGGAGTTCTTTAATCTTGATCGCAAGGTCGTCGGGGCCAGTCCAGTCGGGGTGACGGCTGGCGCTGCGTTGATCAATCCCTTCAGGAAGGGTGCGCATATCGGCGACGCGCTTGGTGATTTTTTGGCCCAGCAGCATGCCGCCGCCGCCAGGCTTGGCGCCTTGGCCGACAACGACCTCGATCGCGTCTCCCCGGCGCAGGTCGTCGGGATTCATCCCATATCGTGAGGGCAGGACTTGGTAAACCAGGGTCTTCGAACTTTGACGTTCCTCTTCCGTCATGCCGCCATCGCCGGTTGTCGTGCTGGTGCCCATTTCGGTCGCGGCCTTGCCCAAGGCCTCTTTCGCTTTGGCGCCGAGGGACCCGAAACTCATTCCTGCGATGGTGATGGGAATCTTCAATTCAATCGGTTTTTTGGCGAAACGGGTTCCGATCGTGATGTTGGTTTCACATTTTTCTCGGTACCCTTCGAGCGGATAACGGGATACAGAAGCCCCCAAAAACACCAGATCGTCGAAAGTCGGCAAATACCGCTTGGCGCCAAATCCTCGAATCTCATAAACGCCTTGGTCGGCGGCCCTATGAATTTCGGCGAGAACTTCAGGCGGAAACGATGCTGATCGCCGCCGGGGGGGTCGATTATCGGTCATTGCATGCCCCTCATCTTCCTTGGAACCGCCTAATAGGCGTCCGCATGATCAACGTTGAAATGGTACAGTTTCCTTGCGGACCCGTATCGCCGAAACCCGGCGGGATTCATGTCGACTCCGGCTTCCTGAAGTAGGCGAGCCAGATTTTTCCGGTGCTCCGGAGTCATATCCTTTTCGATACAATCGGTACCAAGTCCGTTCACCTTACCTTGTACGTAGATGACGGCCTCGTAGATTGAAGCGCCAAGATCAGGCCCAACGTCGCCGCCCACCACGAGGTGTCCCTTTTGTGCAAGGAAGGCACTCATGTGGCCCACTGATCCGGTGACGACAATATCGACGCCCTTCATTGAAATGCCACAACGGGAGCTTGCATCGCCTTCTATGACGATCATCCCGCCACGCCCGGATGCTCCTGCAGACTCAGAAGCATTTCCCTTCACCCGAATAAAGCCGGACATGATGTTTTCACCAACGCCCCATCCGCAGTGCCCGTTGATGGTAATCATCGCCTCTTTATTCATACCGCCGCAGTAATACCCGACCGGTCCGTCAATCTGGACGTTAGTCGGGGCATTTAGTCCCACCGCGATCGCGTGTTCGCCGCTTGGATTGGTAATCCGCCATTCATTGTTTCGGTCGGCGCCGTTCAAGTCGTGCAGCCTCTGATTGAGGTCCCGAAGGGACGTCTTCGAAAGGTCGATGACAGTCATTCTGTTTATTCCTGACCCCAGCTATAAACGACAGCCGGCTCAGGCTCCCAAACCTTGGCCGTATCGGCCCCGGGAAGATGGGCCAAACTTCGATATTCCGAGGCCATCGCCACCCAGTCGTCTGTTTCGGCCATTACCGCCGGTTTGCAGGCAATGCCATCGCGGACGACGGCAAACCCGTCAATCGTGCCGACCGCAAAAGTGTAAAACCCATCAATATCCTTTAAAGCGGCTTCCAAGGCTTCTCGCAGGCTGGCTCCCTCATTCATTCGGTAGGCGACGTAACGGGCGGCGACTTCGCTGTCATTGTCCGTTTCAAAGGACATGCCGTAATTCTGCAACCGTCGACGCAACCCGTTGTAATTACTCAACGAACCATTATGGACGAGACAGATATCCGAAGCGGCGATAAAGGGATGTGAATGCTCGGTCGTTATGGCGCTCTCTGTTGCCATGCGCGTGTGGCCTATACCGTGAGAACCGGACATCTCAGAAAGACCGAAACGGCCTACAACATCGGCGGCCAAACCCTTCTCTTTGTAAATTTCAATGCGATGGCCATAACCCATAACCCGAATTTCCGGATGCTGTGATCCTAGAAATGAAAGTATTTTTTCGACAGTAGACGAAGCCGTAATCACGGCATGAGAGCCGCGGGTCTCAAGATTCACGGGCACACCAATGGTGGTTTCTAATTCCGCCTTAACGTCAGCCCAAGTTGACTGCGTGATACCGTTGAAGAGGGTAAATTTTACTGAATTATCGAGCGAATTGTCGCTGTAAACAGCGAAGCCAGTACTATCAGGGCCCCGCTGGCTCATCCCCTTCAGCATTTCACTAAGATGCTGACCGAGATTTTCTTTCAAATCAGGATTTTTGGCGAATAGGCCGACGATTCCGCACACAGACAATCCCCTGGTTATTTGTATTTACTATGCTTGGGGGACCTTAATGGAGGCAGTCAGCAAAATCAACTGTCAGAATAATTTTTTTCCTAACATGAAAATTTATGAATCGTCATCTCGCCCAGGATAGATGATCACGGAGAGAAATCGGATCGGAAGCTTGTCGAGCTTCTCAGGCCCGTGGGGCGCATCTGCTTCGAAGAAAAGGGAATCTCCTCGAGTCAACGTATAAAGCTGGTCCCCATGGCGGTACCTGACCTTCCCCTGCAGCATGTAGATAAACTCGACGCCAGCGTGTTGGAAAATGGGGAAAACGTCGGACTTGTCGGTGAGAGTAATCAAGTAGGGTTCGGCGCCGATGCTTTTTTCGAGCGTATGACCCAGCAACTGATACTGATGGCCCGCCCTGGTGCCGCGGCGCTCGATATTTAGCCCTTCTCCCGCCTTGACGAAGCTTGCGCTCCTTTCCTCCTCAAAGCTCCGAAATAATGCCGTGACCGGCACACTAAGCGCTTTGGCTACGCTCTGTAACGTTGCCAGCGAGGGCGAGGTCTGGCCATGCTCGATCTTCGATAACATGCCGCCCGATAGGTTGGCGACATTCGCTAAATCCACGACCGTCATGTTGAGTTCCTTGCGGAAGGCCTTAACCTCGCGACCGATCGCCGCCTCCAATTCGTTACTTCGGTCAATGGATACGTGGTGTGGATTCTGGAATTTAACTTTTTTCGGTTTGCTCATTTTGCCGATCACTTTACAACGAAGGTAGGGCTCAAGTGCTTTAAGTCATCCTGCGGGCAGACACAAATAATAAGTTCGCTGGCTGGGCTCTGCTCAAATGCAGATTGAATCTCGGCGGCGCTAACGTGGATACGGCCTTCAACTCTTCATCGCCCTGCGGACCGCCGAAATGCCGACGGGTTTGCCGCCAAACTCTCCCATCGCATCCTCGAGGCAGTCCAACATGTATAACGCCGAGGCGCTGTCCCCTAGAAGATGAAACGCGGGGACGGCCCCGAGGTCGGCGCGGATTATGATGGCGACGCTACGCGCCACGGATGTCTGCGCGATTGCATTGACCGGAAACTTGTGGAGACGCAGATCGATGCCACAAAGTTTGGCGAACATATTCGGGGCATGCAAACCAGTAATTAGGAACCAGAAGTTGGCGGAATTGCGCGGAACAGCATAGCAATCTGGCGCGGTGTCGATTGACCAGTCGCCTTCGAGCTGGGCCGAGAGCGCGTTCTCCGACGATAGGTTGCCCAGGATAAGCGCCTCCGTCGGAGCCAGGCGGGCAACAAGGGAGCCGCCCGGCTGCGTATAGGCGCGGTTGTCTTCATTGCCGATGGCGACGCCCTGTTTTCTGAGCCACTCGAGCGCGCCCTTCCCCTTAAATCCGTGGCGGGGAAGGGGGGACAGATCGCAGATAGCCATCTCGCGGACCGCTAGGTTTTCGCTCTCGTCACCGTTGCCGAAACTGTCAGCGACTGCCCCGCCTTCGGTCTCCATGAACCGAGCGCCCCGGGACCTGAGCGCCCTGTAGAGCGGGCTTCGCTTCAGGAACGATTCCGGCGTTGGGCTGCTTTCTGTATCGGCCATCGCGTTTAAAGCTCCTGACGCTTGTTTTCCGGATCATAAAACGGCAATGCAACGACCTCGGCGTCGATAATGCGTCCGCCTTCGGCCTTGATGGTGAGGCGTGTGCCTGGCTCTTGCTGGTCGGGCGCAACATAGGCCAGACCGACGACCTTGCCGAGGGTATGGGAGGACGCGGCCGACGTCACGTGCCCGACGATGTCTGGTCCACGCACGACGATATGGCCCTCGGCAGGGGGTAATTCTTTGCCGTCCGTCAACGTGAAACCGACCAGTTGCCGTGTCGTTCCTCTTTTTTTCCGAATCTCGATCGCGCGCTTTCCGAGGAAATCTTTCTTTTTTTTGCCGATGGCCCAACCCATTCCGGCCTCGAAGGGATGAGTCAGGCCGTCCGTATCCTGACCGATGATGATATGTCCTTTCTCCAGGCGAAGAACGCGCTGAGCCTCGACCCCGAACGGGCGAATATCGTGGTCCCGTCCGGCTTCCAAGAGCGCGTCCCACAACGCCTCGCCACAGTTAGCAGGGGCGTGCAACTCGTAGCCGAGTTCACCAACGAATCCGACCCGCAGGATGCGTGCAGGAATGCCGGCGACCATGCCTTCGGTTGCTGCCATGTACGGAAACGCTTCGACCGACAGGTCCACGTCCTCGCAAAGCGGCGACAATACCGCCCGGGCGTTAGGCCCTGCGATATTGATACCGCAATAGGCCGCCGTGACGTTGGTGATATCCACGTCCAATTGCCACTGCGCGTTGTGCCAGAGCATGTTCCGATAAACGGCGTCGACGGCGCCGGTTGTCGCCGTCACGTAGAAGTGACGTTCGTGGAAACGGGCGGCAATGCCGTCGTCGACGATGGCGCCGGTCTCGTCAGTCATAAGCACATATCGTCCGCGGCCATCCAGTTGCTTAGTATATGAAAAAGTGTAGATGCGGTTCATGAACTCAGCCGCATCGGATCCGCGGACCTCAAGCCCACCGAGGGTCGAGACGTCGATTATGCCGACGTTGTTCCGGACCGCGATGGTTTCTTCGCGGATGCAGGTTTCCTTATCCGCCTCGGGGCCGTAAAACGCGGGCCGTAGCCACGGGCCTGCCAGCATCATCGTTGCGCCCTTTTCCAAATGGCGATGGTGCATGGCCGTGCGGCGTACCGGCTCAAACTGTCGTCCCGCGAGTTGGGCAAACGTTATCGGCCCGACCGGGGGACGCGCAGTGGTCAAGCCGATGTCGTCGAGGGAACACCCGAGCGCCCCTGCGGCGAGGCGCACCGTCGGCAACGCCGAGTGACGGCCCTGGGACGGCCCCATGCCAACGGTGGAATAACGTTTCAGCAGCTCGACGTTCGTGTAACCGTCGGCAACCGTGTTAACGATGTCGCAGGCTTGGAGGTCTTCATCGTAATCAACGAAGTCTTTGCCTTTCGGGTGCGGGGTGACAGGCAACAAAACCGGCCGAGTTCCAGCCGGGTCAGTGGTCGGTCGTGCCGGCCTTGCGTCGACCTCGAAGCCGCCGTCGCGGGCAGCCTGCCAACCCGCGTGCCGGCCATCGGCAGTGAGCGCCTCAAGGCCGGAAACGCCGTTCACGGCGCCGGCGGCGTGAATGGGGTCGATGAGCGGCGTGACAACGAATGCGGCCGTTTCCTCGTCATAGGCAATATCGGCGCCTGCGTGCCTGAGAAGCCCTGCCGCCGGCACGTACCCTCCGCACATGCAGACAAGATCGCAGTCAAGCCGCTGTACCGGGTCGGTTTCCTGGTGTGGGCCTTGCCCGCGGGCGATGGCGATGCTTGAGACGTGGCGATTTCCCATCCTCGCCTTCGCCTCGACGATGGTATGTCCAGAAATTACTCGAATATTTTTGGCCCGTGCTGTCGACGACAGCGGGCAATCGGGGGGATCGTCGCGAAGATCGATGATCGCAACAACTTCGACGCCGTTCTCGATAAGGTCCAGGCAAACGCCGTATCCGCTGCTGTTGGTGGTCGCGATGACGGCGCGCTTGCCCGGCCTGACGCCGTAGAGGTGAATCAGCCGCTGTGCAGCGGATCCCATCATGATGCCCGGAAGGTCATTGTTGCGAAAAATGATGTGCTGCTCCAACGCGCCCGTCGCAATGATGACCGAGGTCGTGCGTATCTTATGCAGCCGGTTTCCCTGGATTACAGGCAGCCAGTTGTCGGCGAATAAGGCTTGGCAGACCGCGTCGGTGAATACGGTGATGTTTGGCGACGCCTCGACGGTGGCCACCAGTTCATGTCGAAGGTTCACTGCGGCGGCTCGATCTGTCCCGTAGCGGCCGAAATTGAGCGATCCGCCTAATTGCCGTCCGTCCTCAATCAGAATCACTTCGGCGCCGGCTTTTGCCGCTTCCAATGCTGCTGCCATGCCGGCCGGTCCGCCGCCGACTACGGCGACGTCCGAGAAACCGTAGGCCTTGTCGTGGTAGTCGTGCGGCGCGTGAAGGTCGATCTGGCCCAGGCCCGCCATACGGCGGATGATCGGCTCCCAAAACGCGAACGCGCCACGCGGCTTGAAGAAGGCTTTGTAGTAGAAGCCGGGTGGCAGGAAACGTCCGAAATAACCAAGAAGGGAGGCCCAATCCCGCTTAAGAGAGCCGATGCAATTCTGCCCCTGGATCCGGAGTCCCGGCTCGATCAGGCGTCGATCAGCGGGTACGTTGGGCTCGCCGTCCAATTGGACGAGGGCGTTGGTGTCCTCACCGGCCATCGTCAGCACGCCGCGTGGACGGTGGTACTTGAAAGAACGAGACAAAACCCACACCCCATTCGCGGCCAAGGCGCTGGCGATCGTGTCGCCGGCGAAGCCCTGGTAACCTTTGCCCTCGAAGGAAAATGGGATGATGCATTCGCGGTCGAGCCAATCGTCGGGGAGAGAGGGAAGTCTGTTCGGCCCTACCATCAGGATCGGCCTCCGCTGTCAGTCCCGTGGTCGACCGGCGGATGGAAAATCTCGCTTGCAGGATAGGTGCGGACAATTTCGTCGGTGACGGTGTTCCGCTCGGCGATGAACCAATAGGCGGTGGCAACGTGATACCACCATTCGCGGACGATCCCGGCCACGTTGTCCTGCATGAAGACGTAGTCAGCCCAGGCCTCGTCGCTGCACGCAGTTGGGTCCGGCCGGTCGACGACGTCACCGCGGCAGACGAATTCCGATATGTTGCGGGGGCCATTCAGCGGACAGAGCATAATCTTCATTGTTGCATTCTCCGCCGCCGCTTAGTGACCGACCGAAGCGGCACCGCGCTCGCCGAATTGATCGAAGCGCTGGAAGCGCTCGAGCGCAAAGGGCGCAATCATGTCGGGTGTTCGACCGGTTGCCACCATATCCGCCATGTAGGTTCCACAAGCCGGCGTCGCTTTGAACCCCCACGTACCCCAGCCCGCATCGAGATAATAGTTGCGGACCGGTGACTCGCCCATGATCGGCGCGAAATCGGGCGTCATGTCGGCGATGCCGGCCCACTGGCGCATGACCCTGACGTTGCCGAGGAAGGGGAACAACTCGAGCACGTGACCCATGAGCCCCTCGGTGAAGTCGAGCGTCGAGCGTGTCGAATACAGCTGGTACGGATCGGTGGCGCCGCCCATGACCAGTTCGCCCCGGCTGCTCTGCGAGATATAGACGTGTAGGCTTCCCGAAACGACGATAGTATCGAGGAACGGTTTCAGCGGTTGCGAGACGCAAGCCTGCAGTGGCATGCTACGAATCGGTAGCTTGAACCCGGCCATGCCCGCCACGAGACTACTCGACCCAGCCACCGCCTGCACGACGCAACCGCACCGCACCGTGCCCCGTGTCGTTTCGACGCCTGTCGCTGCGCCACCTTCGACGAGGATGTCGGTGACTTCCGTGTCTGGGTGAATTTCAACGCCGCGCTCCGCTGCACCCATGGCGTAGCCCCAGGCAACGGCGTCGTGGCGCGCGATGGCGCCGGGACGGTGATGGAGGGCGCCCAGGATCGGGTAACGCACGTTTGGGGACAGGTTCAACGTCGGCTCGATGCGGGCGATCTCTTCCGGGGAAACGACCTCGGAATCGATACCCAGGTGCTTGTTGACCTCGGCCCGCCAGCGGCTCGTGCGCAGTGCCGCGTCGGTGTGGGCAAGTGTAAGGTGACCGCGTTCCGAATACATAATATTAAAATCTAGTTCATGACTGAGGTCCTTGAACAAGCGCAACGAGGCATCGTAAAACTTCACCCCATCAGGCGTCAGGTAGTTGGAGCGGATGATCGCCGTATTGCGGGCGGTGTTGCCGCCGCCGACATAGCCTTTATCGACCACCGCCACATTGGTGATGTTATGATGTTTGGCAAGGTAATAGGCGGTCGCCAGCCCGTGTCCACCGGCGCCGATGATGACCACATCATAGCGGGGCTTGAGCTCAGGGCGCGCTGGGAATTTCCGTATTACCGGATAGCGGCTGCTGAGGCCGTATTTTATCAGACCGAACGGCAAGGCAAAGTCCTAGGGTTTAATTTCGGTTGACCCATAAATAAGTAGGATCAGGTTACAGGATCGGATAAGTTTGGAGTCATCCCCGTACCAAACATCTTGTAATTTTCTACAGACGACACGCTAAACAAATATTTCCTGATAGGCAATTAATTTTCTTAAGAGGGAAGGCCAGTGGATGACCCCTCAGGCGGTGTCAGAGCAAACTGACTTGAGACGGCGAGGCGGGCTTCATAGCATCTAAGGGTGAGAAATCCTTTCCGTTATTCCAAGACTTCGCCTTCATGGTTAGACTTGGGCTGCAATCGCGCCAACGTCGCCCACAAGCCGAGGCTGTTCAGCGATAACGGCTCATTCTACATCTCTGGTGATCTGGCCATTTAAAGGCCCCCGGACTATTTTATTTTTCTTAGGGGCAAGATACGGAATGCTGAATGAGCCCAATCCCAAATGCCTAATCCTCTTCGTCCATGACGACTCCGCTGATGATATTGGACTCATACAGCTGCCGGAGATCGATTCGTGGTGAATTTGGCACGGGCTCCATACTCTTCTCTATTTTTTGCAGAGATGCTTCCCGGTCACGCCTGATATCTTCCGCTTGCTCCACTTCGATGACCGCGAATCGAATTTCATTGCCTGGTTTCCGCCGCCCTAACCCTGGCAAATCAGCGGATATCACAGTTGCAATTTTCGGATACCCGCCGGTGGTCTGGTGATCACTTAAAAGAATGATGGGGTGGCCGTTACCAGGGACCTGAATCGCGCCGGTAGCGATACCGTCGGATACAATATCGTAATCTTTTTTGTGTTCGAGACTGGGTCCAAATATACGACATCCCATGCGGTCCGCGTCGGTGTGGATGGTAAAGGGTTCAGAGACAAAGCGTTTGAGGCTTTCATTGGTAAAATAGTCTTGTTGCAGCCCCCACGTAACACGGATCGGGGCCTTCGGGGAATACTGTGGCGCGGGCGAGAGGCGGAGGTCATCGCGGTCTTCAACGTCAGTAACCTTAATTGGAAGGATGTCCCCCGCTTTCAGTATTCTACCGTGATAACCGCCGAAACCGGCTCGGGTATAGGTGGAAAGGCTACCGAGACACGGTTCAAGATCAAAACCGCCTTCTACGGCGAGATAACAACACAATACCGTACCATCCAGCGTGATGCGGAATGTCTGCCCCTTAGAAAGTCTGATGCTTTGCCATGCCGGGACATTCGCTGCGTCGTCCCCCAGCACGTTGAGCGAGACGCCAAATCCCCCGACGGCAATCCGAATACTGTCCACCAATACTTCAAGCTCAGGTCCGTGGTGTAGAATCTCCAACCCAGCCATATCCGATGGGTTTCCGACCAAGCCGTTCGCCAAGCGGAGGCTTTCCGTATCAAGAGCCCCAGATACCGGAACGCCTAATCCTTGATATCCGAAACGGCCAAAATCCTGAACGGTGGTATGCACCCCAGGCGACAATATTTTTAACCCCTCTGTCATGACTCGATGGCCCTGTGTTCCAGGGTATATGTGCCAGACACAACATTTGCTTCGATGGCGTCAAATTCCGACAGCGAGATGGGCGTGAAGACCACCTGGTCGCCCGCCGCAAATATAGCCGGTTGCGGAGCGGTAAAATCAAACAACTGCACGGGAGTCGAGCCGATCAAGTGCCATCCACCCGGACTTTCGATTGTATAGACGGCTGTCATGGTTGTGGCTATTGCGACGGCCCCCTTTGGAACGCGGACCCTAGGGGTCTCTCGGCGGGGAAAACAGAGTGCATCCGGGACATCGCCCATATAGGGGTACCCCGGCAAGAAGCCAGTCATATAGACATGATAGGTGTGATTACTGTGCATCCGGACGACTTCTTCGGTCGTTATACCGGCTCGCTGTGCAACGTCGTCTAGATCCGGAGATTTTTCCGCCTCGTAGCAGACGGGCAGAAACCATTTCCGGCCATGAACGGCGTAATCGTCGCCGGATTCGATCAACGGTCGTATTCGCACCTCAAGTTCAGAGGCCGAGACGGTTAATGGATCATAGTGCACCATGAGAGATCGAAACGTGGAAACCGTTTCGATGACACCCTTAAGGTCCGCCGCTCGAACAGCCGCCGTAGCCTTCAATACCCTGTCGCTGAGCGCCCGATCAATTTGATTTCCAAATTCGATCACGATCGCGGTGTCGCCGCTCGGGAATATGCGAATAGACAAGATAGAACAGCCCTGCCTGAATCTGACTTCCGGCTAATTATCATAGCCGGGCCTGATCAGAATTTCTAATTCTTCAATTCAAGTATTAACCGGGAATCGTTCCAAAAAACTTCCAAGCCTTTGTAAAATAAAAAAACTCCCAACTTGAAACCATACTAAAAAGGTAATAACATACTAATAATAGGATGTTTAGTTAACGTGTCAACAGGAAGCTTATTATGCCGCACTTTGACCTGCCCCGGGATATTAAGGACCAGAGCGTATATGACAGTGCTGTCGAGCATCTGCGTGGGGCGGGGGTTCTTCTGCCGACCTTTGCCGAGTTAGCAGACCCGACACGCATTCCAAAGGATATCATTGCGGCGGTACAGGGACTGGAGCCGGACGCGCCTCACTCTGGGAACCTCTATCGCGTTCATTGGTATAACGATGACGATCGAACCGGGTTGGTGGATATTCCAGCCCACCTTGTCCTGACCAAGGAAGTAACCGGTGTCGACGCACCGATCATCGTTGCCCTTGGCGACCGTTTCCCGATGATCGCCGCGCATAAGGTGCTTCCCGCCTATGCGTGCCTCGTTGTCAGCCTAATTTCCGGGCAGTTTGATCCGGGCAAGCATCGAGCAATCTGGCCCTCCACCGGAAACTATTGCCGTGGCGGCGTCGCCATATCGCGGATCCTTGGTTGCCGGGGGGTCGCGGTTTTGCCGACCGGCATGAGCCGCGAGCGATTTGATTGGCTCGAAGGATGGGTAACCCACCCGGAAGATATTATTCGAACACCCGGTTCGGAAAGCAATGTTAAGGAGATCTATGATAAATGCAGCGAGCTTGCCGCCGATCCTGACAATGTGATCCTCAACCAATTCTCCGAATTCGCCAATTACCTAGTGCACTATCGAGTAACCGGAAATGCGCTCCATAAAGTCTTTACACACCTGCAAAATGAAAATCCGTCTTGGACCATGGCGGCCTTTGTGGCGGGGACGGGATCGGCGGGGACTCGGGCTGCCGGCGATTTTCTGAAAGAAACTCATGGCGCGCGGATTGTCGCGATGGAGCCAATTGAGTGCCCGACGATGCTGTCCAACGGTTATGGGGAGCACAACATTCAAGGTGTCGGCGATAAACACATCCCGCTTATTCAGAACGTCATGAACAGCGACGTCGTGGCCGGTGTTTCGGATGAAAGCAGTGACCGCTTAAGCGTTTTATTTGGCACGCAAGCCGGTCGACAGTACCTCACCGAACGCCGAGGAATCAGCGTGAAGACAGCAGAAGATTTGGGGAAATTGGGACTTTCCGGCA
>JAQBYB010000073.1 GCA_027624235.1 Pseudomonadota bacterium
TTGCAAAATCTCAACCAGCCATCATCTAATCAGTTGAATTTATTCGACTAATTGCCGGACACTAGTGATTTGGCACGATTCTTTTCTGAGGCGGCGATTTTTTCGCCACGGTCGTCTCCGGGGTCGGTTTGGCGGAAGGCTTGGTTATGGATTGGGGCATGGGCTGGGGCGCCGGAATCGGTGCCGCCGTCTGGGTCGCCCCTTGAACGGGGGCCTGGACCGGAGCCGGGACCGAGACCGGCGCGGCGGCTTGTGCCATCGTCGCGGAGGCTTGTGGCGCGGCTTCGGCCACGGTGCTGACGAAATCGTGGACCATGCCTACAATTCTGGGGCCGGCGTCGAAAATCAGCACGTTCATGGCCTCCGCCGAACCGGATTTCCAGAGCTTGGAATCGACCACCACCTGCTGGCGGAATTCGGCGACCGCGGTTCCATACGGCGCGCGCAATTCCCACACGATGGTCACCCAGGCGACGGTGCCGCGTTCATCGACCTCAACGATGCGCCCGGCGACGGTCGGCCCCAACGTATTCACTTTCTCGGCAATGATGGCCGGTTTTTTGGCATCCCTCAGCGATGCGGCGACGGCATCGGCGAGAACCAGACGGGCGGCACCGGCCATGCCTTCCACCGGAACGACGAAAATAAGCCGAGACGAATCAACGGTTGGCGCGAATGCCCCCGCCGGAACCCCTTTGCCCGCAAATTCGGTCAGGATTTTCTCCCCCGATTGGCAGGCGACAAGCCCCGAAAGGGCGCATACCATGATGGCTAGCGTGCTTAAAATGCGTTGCATTACCTGAACTTCGGTACCCGCCTACAGCATTGCCCGGAAAGGAAACAACGCCTTTCAAGACAACCCCGTCAGTCATAATCCCGGCGCCCAGAACGCCATTTCAACCCAACCGCGAAGACCCTTGGCGCCGTTACCGGCACCGCAAGACCGCGAATCGCTCTGCCCACATGAATCTAACAGGAAGGAGGGGTGATATCACTTAAAACGGGGAATCGCGGCCCGACAAAAGGGCCGCCCTCGGTCCTAACGAGGCGCGGTGAAGGGCCAAAGGATGGCCTTCCTCGACCCGCCAAAATCCTTCCAATCATTTGATTTTACTTACTTTTAGGCCTCGGACGCAGGCCTTCTAATTCCAACTGGGGGGGCGGCAAGATGACCTTTCCGCTGCTTAAGGGAACATCCGTATTAAGCACCCGCGGCGACGCCCCGAGGCGGTGGCGGGATGATCCCGCGACCTGAATGACGCCTTGGATTCCCTCCAACGCGGCAGCCGCAACAATCGATGCGACCTCTCCCCAGGCTCCCGAAAAGGTGCCTTCCTCGACCAGGTTTTCCTGTCTCGCCCTGCCGATTTCGCGCCCGTCCGAGGTCAATACGGTCCAGACGATTTCGACCCTCTCGAGGCCGTCTATCGGCGCATCAAGGCTGACCCGGCCCTGCAGAACAAATTCCGCGTGGTCGCGTTCCTGGGCGAGTTTGACGCCGGCGCCCTTGATGGCGATTATAATCGCCCTGGTCAGCGAAATGTTGCCATCGCCGGGAGCATCTTCGATCGGGGCGATCCAAAGTCCGGCCAATAGCGGGCCTGCCGGTTCCAGGGTTTTTTCATCCTCGCCGATCATGGCGGCAACAAGCCCCGGCGCTGTGCCGCCGACGGCGTTCAGGACCATGGGCGATCCGTTGTCCCATTCCTCGCGGCTGCCCGGCACGCCTTCATTTACGATCCCAATCACATCACCGTCATAGTCGGACAGGGTCCACTCGATCACCATCACATAGGGAAGCGACGGGTCATCCCGGTTGAGTTTGGCCGCGCCCTTGAGCCGATAGCGGCTGTTGGCGGCCTCATTCGTGGTCGCACGGATACCAAGACGCTTGAACCCATCGACAACGGATTCGCCAAGTAGTTTAGACATCGGCAGCGTGGTGCCGTCCAAGGGCTGAACCCAGACCCCCAGGGCCGCCGCTTCCATCACCAGCGGATTGGGCGGCGCTTCCGCTGGCGTTTTAAAAGGCCGGGGCAACGGCCCGCAGGCGACCACCGACAAGACCGTCAATGCAACCACGCAGCGCCTGAATGCGCGACTAGAAAAAATTGCCATCACCGCCTACATCATCGCGCAAGAAACCATGAGCCCAAGAATAAGCGCCGCCGCCAGGATAAAAATATAGGGCATCGCTTAGATATCTCTCAAAAGGATCGCCGCCAGGCCCCGGCCGTAATCTTTTTCACGGTGCTGCGTCGCCCGCCGGTAACTGAAAAAGCGACCCTCATCGGCGCAGGTGTCGCGCCCAACCGTCTCGAAGGCAACGCCCAGGTGATCGAGTTTCCGGCCCAGGTAGGCAGGCAGATCAAACATGAAATGGCCGTCCCTGGAGGACGCAATAAAAAAGTCCCGGTTGGCGGGGTCGTCATCCATAAAGCGGTCAAGGAATTCGGCCCCGACCTCATAGGATGCCTGCTGGATGCATGGCCCGATGGCGGCCTCGATATGATCCTTCTCGGCGCCGAGGCCGATCATGGCGCTCACCGTGGCTTCGACGACGCCCCCTAACGCCCCTTTCCATCCGGCATGGGCGGCGCCGATGACGCCGTGGGCAGCGTCGGCCAACAGCAGCGGGGCGCAATCGGCGGTCAGGATGCCCAGGGCGATCCCGGGAATTTTGGTCACGGCGGCGTCTGCCTGGGGCGCCTCACCGGGTTTCCAGGGCGTTTCGACAACCACGGCCTTGGCCGAATGAACCTGATACAAGGTCAACAAACTGCCCCCGTCCAAGCCTAAGTCCGGGGCCAACCGGCGCATGGCGTTGGCGCGGTTTGCGGCGATATGGTCCGGATTATCGCCGGAACCGAAGCCACAATTGAGGGATGCAAAAATGCCCTCGCTGATGCCGCCCAGACGGGAGAAAAAGGCGTGGCGCACGCGGTCGCTCCGGTTCAGCGTTTCAGTGACAATCATGGGTGCGACCTTATCAGAATTCCTTATTGAAATCCTGGCGGCGGCGCCATGCCGGGACTGGTCAGCGCCATCACCTTGAACAACCGCCCCATGGCTTCCCCCGACGTTAGCCGCGTTAATCCGGCCATAATTTCCTGTTGATGCGCCGGTGACGCCGTTACCAGGGCATCGGCACGGGTTTTTATGCCGAGGCTATTCAAAAAATCCCCCTGCAAAACCGGGCCAAGAACCTGGGCGGCGGTATCGGACGCAGCCCGGCCCAATGCCCCGAAATCGACGTGGGCGGTCAGATCCGCCATGCCCGGGTCGACCAACGGGTCATGGTATTGATGGCCCTTCACCGCCTGCAGGGTATCCCCGGCCGCCGTTTGTGCATGGCCGTAGTCAATCAACAGGGCGGAGCCGGGTTGGCGGCCTAATCGCCCGGCCAAATCCCTGATCAATGCCGTTGCCGCCGGACGAACTTCGATGATGGCCCCGTCTTCAACGTCTTCATCATTGAGCCCGGCAGGAATGACGCCATCGCCGGGCGGCATCCCGGCCAGGGTGAATTGAAAATTTTCGCTTTCGCCAGCAATGCCGACCAGTCGCTCTCGCCATCCTTCGGCGGTCATCTGGAATTGATGCACCGGCAGCGCATCCAGAAATTCATTGGCGATGACCAGGAGGGGGCCGTCGGGAACCTCGGAAAAATCGCTCAGCCAACGCAGCGATTGGGCGCTGCGAACGTCACCGGCGGCAATCAGGGTTTCTTCCTGAAGGCCTTTCAACACCGGGCTGATTTCGACCAGGCTGAGCGCGATCGATTCCAGAAAGTCCTCGGCGCCGCGCCCGGCCCGCAGCACATCCGCCATTAAGGTGCCCCGGCCAGGACCCAGTTCGACCACATTCACCGTCGTCGGCTCGCCCATGGCCCGCCATTGGACGGCGCACCACAGCCCGATTAACTCACCGAACATCTGGCTGATTTCAGGCGCGGTGATGAAATCGCCATCGCGGCCAATAGGATCGCCGCCCATGTAATACCCGAGCCGGGGATGGCCGAGGGCGTCATTCATGTAGTCGGCGACGGTGATCGGTCCTTCATCGGCAATGCGGCGCTTGAGATGGTCCTGAAGGGTCGGCATCGAAGATTACGTCCCTGGCTTGGCGCGGAAAATCAGGAACAGGCCGGCCAGGATTAACGGCACCGACAGCCATTGGCCGGTGGTCGAGCCGTAGCTGAGGAAGCCGATGTGCACATCCGGTTGGCGAAACAGCTCGACCACGGTCCGAACCCCGCCGTACCCGGCCAGAAAGACGCCGGTCAGCAGGCCGGGGCGGCGGCGGAGAGCCTCGCTTCGGGCCAGCCACATCAACACCGCGAATAACAAGACCCCTTCGCCCAGGGCTTCGTAGAGTTGGCTGGGATGACGAGGGTCTGGCCCACCACGGGGAAAGACCACCGCCCACGACACATCGGTGACGCGGCCAAACAATTCGCCATTAATAAAATTGGCGATGCGGCCGAAAAACAACCCGATCGGCGCGACACAGGCGACGCGGTCGGCAAACAGCCAAAGATCAATGCCGCGACGCCGGCAAAAGATGATGGTCGCCACGATCACGCCGAGCAATCCGCCGTGAAACGACATCCCGCCCTGCCACACCTTGAGGATGGCAAGCGGGTCGTTGAGGTAGGCCCCGGCATTGTAAAACAGCACATAGCCGGCGCGGCCGCCCAGAATCACGCCCAGGGTCGCCCACACCAGAAAGTCATCGGTGTCTTCCAGGGCGGCCACGTCGGGAATTCGTAGAACCATGCGTCGCAACAACCGCCAGCCCAGAATAAGCCCGGCGATATAGGCCAGTGAATACCAACGGATCGCCACAGGCCCAAAACTAATGAGCACCGGGTCGATGGCGGGGAAGGGAATTACGAATGTCATGAAATATTTCCCAGGGCCGCATTCCCGGCCCGATTGATTGTTGGCATCATCGATACGGATCGTCGGCGGCAAGGAAGTTTTTGACGTATTCCGCGACGCCGTCTTCCAGGGCCGTGAATGGCTTGTCGTAGCCCGCTTTGCGCAGGCGGTCCATCTTGGCCTCGGTGAAATATTGATATTTGGCGCGAATGTCCACCGGCGTGTCGATGTAGTTGATTTGCGGCGTTTTGCCTAAAGCGTTGAACACCGCCTTGGTCAGGTCTTTAAAACTGCGCGCGCTTCCGGTGCCGCAATTGAACAGTCCGCTGACATCCGGCGTCGCCAACAACCACAGGATGATATCAACGCAATCGCCGACCCAGACGAAATCGCGAAGCTGGCCGCCGTCCTCATAGTCCGGGTGGTGGGATTTATACAGCACCGCCGGTTCACCATCGCGGGCATTGGGATATACCTGGGAGACGACACTGCGCATCCGGTCCTTGTGATTTTCGTTGGGACCATAGACGTTGAAGAACTTCAACCCCGCCCATTGCTGCGGTCGTGGTTCCTGGTCGGCGTTCATGCGCGCGACCTTGCGGTCGAACAAATGCTTGCTCCACCCGTAGGCGTTCAGCGGCCGTAACCCGGCAAGGGCGTCGATGGAGCCGTCATCGTCGAAGCCCTGAGCGCCATCGCCGTAGGTGGCGGCGCTCGACGCATAGATAAAGCGAACCCGATGCTGGGTGCACCAATGCCACAAATCGACGGACATATGAAAATTGTTGTCGATGATCAGGTCGACGTCGGTTTCGGTGGTCGACGAAATGGCGCCCATGTGAATGACCGCTTCGACGTTGGAGGCATTTTCCTCAAGGAAATCGAACAAATCCTCCGGCGCCACGATATCAGCCAGTTCACGCTTGGCGATGTTGCGCCATTGATCGCCCTCCCCCAGCCGGTCGCAAACGATGACCTTGCCGAGGTCAGCCTGTTCCAACGCCCAAACGATATTGGAGCCGATGAACCCGGCCCCGCCGGTAACTACATACATCAAACCATCCCGTTTTGAATTCAGAGTCTTATAAGACTCATGGCGGCCAGCCGCAAGGTTCGGTCGTTGCACCGAGACCCAAGCGGGAACATAATAGCTGTACCGTTTCGACTTCCAACAGGAGTTATCCCGATGCAGACACGCGGACGATTTTTTGATGATCTTGCAAAAGTCGCGGGTGGCGCGGCCTCGACCCTCAGCGGCGTCAAAGCCGAGATGGAAGGGTTTGTCCGCCAGCAGATCGAACGCCTGCTGGTCAATGCCGACCTGGTCCCCCGCGACGAATTCGACGCCATCAAGGCGGTCGCCACCAAGGCCCGCATCGAGCAGGAAGCGCTGGAAACCCGGGTCCGGGCGCTGGAAAAAAAGCTCGGCGTCCAGGCCCCCGCCCAAGCCCGGACCAAGGCCAAACCCGCCGTCAAAAAGCCCGGAAAAAAGGCTAAAAAACCACGACTCTAAGGGTACAATTTAGAGGGGATGTCCCGAGCGCCAAGCGATACCCTGTATGGTCGTCATGGTGGGCCGTTCCATCCTTGCCGTGTCGCCTAAAGGGGCAATGTCACCTCCACGACCCCCTCACCGAAAAGGCGTTTCTTTGTGAAGCCCATGAACTTGGCGAGCCGTAGCATCGCTTTGTTTTCCTCTAGAACCTGGCCGATCAAGACCTTGGTGCCGCGGTCGCGGCAGTAGACGATGATCTTTTCCATCAGCTTCGTCCCCAGTCCCTGGCCCTTGAGGTCCGAGCGCACGACGATGGCGAATTCGGCCTCCTGGTTGTCGGGATCGGTGAAGATTCGCACCACGCCCAGAGTCTCCCTTCCTCCCCCGTCCTTTGGCGCAGAAGCGATAAAGGCCATTTCGCGGTCGTAGTCGATCTGCGTGTAGCGCGCCATCTGGGTGTGGGGGAGTTCGTGGATAAGGCCGAAAAAACGGAATCGGATGTCCTCGGGGGTGAGCTTGGAAATAAACATATGGTGTTCGGGTTCATCCTCGGGCCGAATGGGCCGCAGCAAAGTTTCGCGCCCCGAGCGTAATGTAAAAAGCTCCTCCAGCTCTTCCGGATAGGGTCGGATGGCCAATCGCCGCGACTCATCGTGGTCGGGTAAGGCGATACCGATACGGGCGTCGAGCGCGAGCACCCCGTTTTCATCGGCGAACAGAGGATTGATGTCCAGTTCCACGATTTCGGGGATGTCCTCGATTAACTGGGAAATCTGCAAGCAGGTCAAACAGATGGCGTCCAGATCAGCGGCGGGTTGGTCCCGGTAGCCCTGAAGCAACTTCGAAATCCGCGTGCGCGAGATCAACTCGCGGGCCAGCACCATATTCAACGGCGGAAGGGCAACCGCCCGATCACCGATCACCTCGACGGCTTTTCCTCCCTGGCCGAAAAGGATCACCGGGCCGAAGATGGGATCGGTCGCGACACCGAGGATAAGCTCCAGGGCGCCGGGCCGTTCCGCCATGCGTTGAACGGTAAAACCTTCGAGGCTGGCGCCGGGTTGCCGGGTCGGAATCGTGACCAGCATGGCGGCGGCGGCCAAATGCACCGCCTCGGGCGTTTCTAGGAATAATTGTACGCCGCCGACATCGGATTTGTGGCTGATGTTCGGCGACAGTATCTTCAGCGCCACCGGGAACCCGATTTCTGCTGCAATTTCAGCGGCTTTTGCAGGCGTAGCCGCGACATGAGTCTCGACGACTGGTATTCCATAAGCAGCGAGCACCGCCTTGGCGTCGGGCTCGGTCATCATTGCCGAACCCGTGGCCGGCAGGGCCGCTTCAACCAAACGCTTTGCCGCCGCCGTATCGGCCGTGAAGTCGGTAGGGGCCGAGGGCGGTGTTTCCATCAACATCGTTTGGTTGCGGCGATAATCGACCATGTGCATGAAGGCGCGAACCGCCTGCCCCGGGGTTTCGTAGGTGGGGATACCCGCGTCATTGAGCATGCGCCTGGCATGCGCCACCGCCTCTTCGCCGACCCAACTGGTGAGGATAGGCTTGGTGACCTTAGCGGAAACGTCGATGACCGCCTGGGCGGCTTCGCTACTGGACGCGGTCGCCGTCGGCGCATGAATTACCAGGATGACGTCGATTTCCTTTGCCTTGACAAGGATGTCGAGGGCCTTCGTGTAACGTTCGCCGGGGGCGTCACCGATGATGTCCACCGGGTTGCCCCCCGACCAAGTCGTGGGCAGCGCCTGATTGAGCCGTTCGATGGTTTCTTTCGATAGTTCAGCCAGTTGCCCCCTCCTTTCGATGAGGTCATCAACGGCCATAACCCCAAGACCTCCACCGTTGGTGAGAATCGCCAGGCGTTCGCCGTCGATCCGCCAGGCGCGCGCCAGGGTTTCCACCGCGGCGAACAGTTCCTGGATATCGTAGACGCGCAGCATCCCGGCGCGGCGAATGGCGGCATCGAAGACGGCATCGGTTCCAGCCAGGGCGCCGGTGTGGGAGGCCGCGGCCCTGGCGCCCTCCGCCACGCGCCCCGCCTTGATAACGATGACGGGTTTGTTACGGGCCGCCGCACGGGTCGCCGACATGAAATTGCGCCGCTCGTGGATGGACTCGATATAGAGCAGGATCGCGCGGGTGCCGGGAACGCTGCCGAGGTAGTCGATGACGTCGCCGAACTCGACATCGGCGCAGTCGCCGAGTGAGAAGAAGTGGGAAAACCCAATATCATGGGCACGCGCCCAATCGAGGACAGCGGTGCACATCGCCCCCGATTGGGATACGAACGCTATTCCGCCGGGGCGCGCGGGCAAATGGGCGAAGCTAGCGTTGAGCCCGGCGCCGGGCACCAGGACACCAAGACAGTTGGGGCCAAGAATACGCATGCCGAAGGGCTCGGCCGCCGCCAGCATCGCTTCGGTCAAGGTGCGGCCCCTATCATCGGTTTCCCTTTGCAGACCCGCCGTCAAGACCACAGCCGCCCGCGTTCCCCGTTCCCCCAGTTGTTTTATCAATGTCGGCACCGTGTTCGGCGGCGTACAGAGGACGGCCAAATCCGGAGCTTCCGGCAGGCTGCCAACATCCGCATAGGCCAAGACGCCGGCAACCGATTTATGCTTGGGGTTAACCGGCATAATGGGACCCGAAAATCCGCCTTCGAGAAGGTTGCGCATGACGACCGTTCCCACCGCCCTGGGACGGTTGGACGCGCCGATCACGGCAACGGAATTCGGCGAGAACAGTTTATCCAGGTTGTGAACGCTCATCTGATAACCCCATTGTCCCCACCATCGAGGCGGGTGCCGATTGCATACCTATTAACTCTATTGATTAACTCTATTGATCACACACCTATCGTGGAAGATAAACCTCGGCCCGCAGACCGCTGTCCCTTCGGTTAACCAACGTGCCCTCCCCGACTCAAGCCAGTTTACCCGAACACTGCCCAGAGCTAACCTTCCAATGTCGATCATCGGGGCGGTAAGATACGAAACACCCTGCCCCGCAGCGCCTAGACCGCACACAAGAGCAGCAAAAATAAACGCCCCCTACGGGCGCTTGCCGCCGGGGCTTATCCACAAAAAACTGACGTTCCGGGGCAGCCGACTCTTGCGCCCGAGTACGGCTTCAGGCAGACTACTACTTGTGTTGATTGGGGATGGGTCCACAATATCTGGTGGCGACTACCATATATAGGTGAACCACTGCCAACAGGGGGAACGGGAATGGCATCACTAAACTTCCACCACGAAACCCTTACCAGAAGTCCGCTGGACATCGTCGAGCATTTGGTCGAAAGCAACGATTGGCCCTTCGACCGGCGAGGCGATGATGAAATCGCCTTCCAGGTGCCGGGTTCCTGGTGCGATTACAGTATTTTCTTTGCCTGGAACGAAGAAGTCGGCGCGGTTCATTTCAGCTGCGCCTTCGATATGCGGGTGCCGGATGACCGCAAGCCCTTCGTGCATGAACTGCTGGCCATGGTGAACGAGAAATTGTGGATGGGACATTTCGGCGTGTGGACGGACGAGGGTCTGCCGATGTTCCGACACGCCATGCCGATGCGCGGCACCCAGGGACCGACCCTGGACCAAGTCGAAGACCTGGTGGATGTCGCCATCGTCGAGTGTGAGCGATTCTATCCGACGTTCCAGTACGTGATCTGGGGCGGCAACACCCCCGCCGAAGCCATCGCCGCGGCCATGATCGAGACCGTGGGAGAGGCCTGATAAGGTGCCCAGACTAGTCAAATGGGCGTAAAGATTCTCCTCGCCGGTGGCGGCAAAATGGGTTCCGCCCTTCTCGGCGGCTGGTTGGAACGGGGATTAAAGGCTTCCGACATCACCGTCGTCGAACCCGTTGAAAAAACGGCCAAGGCCATTACCGAACGATACGGCGTCACCACCGTCGCCGATGCATCCGCCGTTGCCGATGATTTTGCCCCGGCGGCCATTGTGCTCGCGGTCAAGCCGCAGTCCATGGATGACGCCGCGCCCCCCTATAAGGCATTCGCGGGTGGCGGCAAGGGTGACGGCAAGGGTGACGGCGCGGTGTTCCTGTCCATTGCCGCCGGTAAAACCATCGCCTATTTCGAATCAATGCTGGGCGCCGAGGCGGCAATCGTTCGCGCCATGCCCAACACGCCGGCGGCGGTCGGCCGAGGCATCACCGTGGCCTGCGCCAACGCTTTTACCGATGACGCCGGGCTGGGCCTTTGCGACGACCTTCTGGGCGCCGTCGGCAACGTCGCCTGGATCGATGATGAAGGCCTGATGGATGCGGTCACGGCGGTGTCCGGCAGCGGCCCGGCCTATGTCTTCCTGCTCGCCGAATGCATCGCCATCGCGGGCATTCAGGCCGGCTTGCCGGCGGAACTCAGCCAGCAACTGGCGCGCGTCACCGTTGCCGGGGCCGGCGAGCTACTGCACCAATCCGGCGAGACGGCGGCGCGGTTGCGCACCAACGTCACCAGCCCCGGCGGCACCACCGAAGCGGCCTTGGCCGTGCTGATGGCCGAAGATGGCTGGCAACCCTTGTTGACCAAGGCCATTGCCGCCGCCACCAAGCGGTCCCGAGAACTGGCCGGTTAAGCGAGCCGGGGGCCGCCCATGGCAATCAACCCATGAAAATAAAAGAGGGCGATTTCACCAAAATTGATATCCGCGTCGGCACCATCCGGCGCACCGAACCGTTTCCCGAGGCAAGGCGACCGGCAATCAAGCTGTGGATCGATTTTGGCCCTGACATCGGCGAGAAAAAGACCTCGGTCCAGATCACCAAATATTACGAACCCGATGGCTTGGTCGGGCGGCAAGTGGCTGGCGTGATTAACTTTCCGGCTAAGCAAATCGGAACATTTATGTCGGAAATTCTGGTGTTAGGTTTCCCCGACGAAGACGGCGAGGTCGTGCTGGCGGTTCCCGACCGGCCGGTGCCGGATGGCGGCAAACTGTTTTAGCCGCCTACCCGAGTTTACGCTTGGGATCAGTCGGGTCCGAGACGGGGTCTTTGGATTCAATCTGCTCCGCAACCTCGGCCCTCAGCTTGTCCGGCTGGATCGGTTTTTGAATAACCTTGAAGCCGCTTTCCGCCGCTTCTTTCAGGCGCCCGGGTTCGATATCACCGGTTAACAAGAGGCCGGGGATTTCCTCGCCAAAATGGCGTCGAATGTCGCGAATGGCGCCGCTGCCTTTTTTCCCCTGGTTCAGTTGGTAATCGGCAATAATAAGGTCGGGCGAGCGTTTTTCCTCGCCCAGACGAAGCATCGCTTCATTCGCCGACGCCGCCATAACGGCTTCGAAGCCCCAGCTTTCCAACAACAGGCTCAATGCTTCGCGGACCCCTGGGTTATCATCAATGCCGACAATAAGGCCGCCCGAAACGGGGCCGTCAGGATTGGTGGAACGAACAAATTCCCTTCGTTCCCCCGCGGGCTTGTGCACCGCACCGGACTTGGCGATCGGCACGCATACCCTGAACACGGAGCCGCCCAAAGCACCGGCTGAGACCTCGACTTTGTGTTTAAGCAAATTGACCAACCGATCGACAATGGTCAGCCCCAGGCCGAGACCTCCTTGGGTCCTGCCGTCTTCCTGACGGCCCTGATAAAACTCTTCGAAGATCAGGTCTTTTTGGCTTTCGGGAATGCCGGGACCGGTATCCCAGACCTCGATGCTCAAGGTCTCCCCCCGGCGCCGACAGCCGAACAGGATGCGGCCACTGTCCGTATTATCAACGGCATTGGTCAACAGATTGCGCAGAATGCGATCCAGCAGGCCGGGGTCGGACAGGATAGATAATTCCGAACCGACGTAGATCAGCTTCAACCCTTTTTTCCGCGCCATGGGTTCGATTTCTTCCGCCAGCCGGGATGTCAACTCGCCGATGTAAAACCGCCTGACCGATGGCACCACCAGGTCGGCTTCCAGTTTGGAAATATCGAGCAGGGAATTCAACAGGCTCTGTAGGGATTTCGAAGACGCCTGTATTTTTTCAATGATCTCGCTGCTTTTGTCGTCATGTTGGCATCCGGCCAGGACATCGACAAACATGGCCAACGCCTGCATCGGCTGACGCAGGTCATGGCTGGCGGCAGCGAGGAAGCGGCTTTTCGAGGCGCTGGCTTTTTCTGCAAGCTCCTTGGCCTTGGCCATGGTGTCCTCGGCCCGTTTTTTGCCGGTCATATTCTGAGTCATGACGAAAAAACCTTCGACCGCGCCAGCCGGTGAGACATCGGGGATCAGGTTGCCGCGAATGAAGGTTCTGCCGGCTTCGCGGTAATCGACCCACTGCTCGTAAAAGACGGTTTCTCCGGAAAGAACCCGGTCGATGACATCTTTGACCTGTTTATAGGTGTCGGAACCGAAGAGCTCTTCGACGGTTATCCCGACGATGTCTTCACGCTTCGTCCCGAAATGCTTTTCATAGGAAATGTTGCAGAAACGATAGCGCTGATCCTTGTCGATATAGGAAAACATCGCCGGCATGGCATCGGCAAACATCCTGAAGCGATTTTCACTCTCGCGTAAACTGTTTTCCGCGTTTTCACGCCTTTTCAGGCTCCGGCGCAAAAGAATAACCGGATAGATCAGCGCGATCCCCGCGGACAGCATGCTGACGAGGATGGTTTCCAGTTTTTCCGCATCGATTCCTAAGCCAATCAAAAAGAAATGGCTGACAATTGGCTCCAGCAGAAATTCCCATGCCGTGGTCAACACCAGCACGCCCAGAAGGGTGGCGATCACAAGTTCAAAAATCGGATTTTTTTTCATACCGCTTCCCGCGCTTGTAAAGGCCCCTGCCTCAAAGCATATGTATCGGGTTCAATTTCAACACGGAGTTTAGCGAGACCCCTTGGGGAACGCCAATGCAACGATTAGTTCTGAGGCTGGGGGCTCTTAAACGACGGTGATTCCACCAGCCCCTGGGCCGTCGCTTTGAAAACCGCCTCGGTTCGGTTGTTAACCTCCAACGCCTTCAGCAGGGCGGCAACGTGAAGCTTCACGGTGCCTTCAGCCAGATTAAGTTCCGTGGCGATTTTCTTGTTCGAATAACCCTGGGCGATAAAGCCGAGAACATCATGTTGGCGGGGGGTTAGCCTGGAAGGGGGCCGCACCTTGGTTGCCGGGCCATCATTTTTCCAACCGACCATCGACGGCGGCAGGTAGGTTTTTCCAGAAAGCACCCGTTTCAGGGCGTCGCGGATGACATTGCTGTCCAGCGCCTTGGGGATATAGCCCGACGCCCCGCACTCCATCGCCCGGCGAATGTCATTATTGCTTTCATTGGCGGATACGACGACGACCGGAACGTCACCAAACCGATCACACAACGCCGCCAGGCCCGAAAATCGATCCATTCCCGGCATCGACAGATCGACGAAGGCCAACGTAATTCCCTTTTCCTTTTTGGCGATGGCTAATGCCTCAGGATAATCCGTCGCTTCGATAATTTGGAATTCGGCGTCAAACCCGGCCAAGACAAGGCGCAACCCGTCCCGAAACAGTGCGTGATCATCGGCAAGAAGAATTTTCACGGTCTCATCCTCTGTCACGTCTGTCCCTCGATCTTATGCGGGATGGCAGGTGCGTTCTCATTATAATCCCATTGATATTAAATAGAATTTTAAGGATATTTTTCCGGAAGTGCCGGCATAATAATATTTGGGGCTGTACCAGATAACTAGTTCAAATTACCTTTAACCCACTGTCTTAATTGCGTTAATTGA
>JAQBYB010000074.1 GCA_027624235.1 Pseudomonadota bacterium
GCAGGCTGCTGAAAAACCCATGATTTGGTTGAGTGAGCCTTCGAGACGGACCTCCGGTCCTCCTCGGGGCGAGGGATAAGCTATTGAAATTCCTCATCCTGAGCCGGGCGCGCAAGCCGGCGAGTCGAAGGATTGTTGCCGCAAATCCACTTTTTCAGCAGCCGGCTAGAGACTTTCCTCAGGCCGCCTTGGTCAGCATTTTGTTGAGGTAGTCTTCGACGTGGTCGTTCAGGGCCTCAACGTGGTTGAGGAAGAAGTGGTCGGAGCCTTCGATGATGCGGTAATCGATCTTGATGTTTTTCTGCTTTTGCAGCTTTTGCGCCAATTTATCGACCGAAGATTGCGGCACCAGCTCATCCTTGCTGCCGTGCAGGATCATCCCTGACGCCGGACACGGCGCCAGGAACGAAAAGTCGTACCGGTTGGCCGGCGGCGCGATCGAGATAAAGCCATCAATTTCGGGGCGGCGCATCATCAACTGCATGGCGACCCAGGCACCGAACGAAAAACCGGCGATCCAGCATGACTGGGTGTTGGGGTTTTGGGCCTGCATCCAATCCAGCGCCGAGGCGGCGTCGCTCAATTCGCCCTGGCCGTTGTCGAAGATGCCCTGCGAGCGCCCGACGCCACGGAAATTAAACCGGAGCGTCGAAAATCCTCGCCGGGTGAAGGTCTGGTACAGCTTGTAAATGATCTTGTCATTCATGGTGCCGCCGTGCTGCGGATGCGGGTGCAGCAGCAATGCAAGCGGTGCATGGGGCCGTTTGGAAGGATGATAACGGCCTTCCAGACGGCCTTCGGGGCCGTTAAAATTAACTTCAGGCATGATTTTTGAACCCTTGAACGCCTTGGTTACGACTGATTATTCTTAATTCCTACCCACCAGCTTGGGGAAGTTACACGGCCTTTTTGCATATTAGAAGCAATATAGACCATTAAACTTGACTAAATTAGTTGGGCTTCTTATATTCCCCTTGTGGAAGTGAGGATATGCTTTCGGGGCGCGTTTTAGCACGGACCGGGACACTCTACCAAGCTTAAACGCCGCAAAGCCCCAATACTTTAGTGTTTTTGATGGCCTGAATATCTGAACAACGGATTTATTTTGACATGTTTTTTGACCGACTCAGCGAAGATATTGCGTCTTTTAAGCAACGCGATCCGGCGGCCCGCAGCACGCTTGAAATCGTGCTTTGCTATCCGGGCTTTCACGCCTTGCTCATCCACCGCATATCCAACTGGCTGTGGAAACACAAGATTCACCTGTTGGCGCGGGTTATCTCCTATTTGGGCAGGATCGTCACCGCCATCGAAATTCATCCCGGCGCGGAAATCGGCCGGCGTTTTGTGATTGATCATGGCACCGGCGTGGTGATCGGCGAGACCGCCATCATCGGCGACGATGTGACGCTCTATCATGCGGTGACCCTGGGCGGCACCTCACCGGCCGTCGATTCCCATAATCAGGTCGGGCAGAAACGCCACCCGACCGTCAAGGACGGGGCGATTATTGGCTCCGGCGCCGCCATTCTAGGCCCCATCACCATCGGCGAGGGCGCCCGGGTCGGCGCTAATTCCGTGGTCACCAAGGACATTCCGGCGTTCGTCACCGCCGTCGGCATTCCGGCCAAGGTGATCATGCCGCGCGACAAGACAAAGTCACAGAAATTCCAGCCCTATGGAACGCCGACCGACGGCGGCCCCGATCCCATAATACAGACCATCGACAGTCTGCGCGGCCAGGTATCGACTCTGATGGAACGCGTCGAGGAGCTGGAGACGAAATTGGAAGAGATCGGCGACGCAAAACCGCAAAAGCGGGACAGACAAGCCGGCTAATGGATCGAAAATCTTAATAGAAGGAGTTACGTTGTGAAACTAAGCACCAAAGGACGCTACGCCGTGATGGCCATGGTCGACATCGCGGCCCACACCGAAGGCAAACCCATCGCACTCGCCGACGTCGCCGAACGCCAGGAAATATCGTTGTCCTATCTGGAACAGCTCTTCGGCAAACTGCGCCGTGGCGGTCTGGTCAAAAGTGTTCGTGGCCCCGGCGGCGGATACTTGTTGGCCCACGCCGCCAAGGACACCCGGATTTCGGACATCATCCTTTCCGTCGATGAGCCGATCAAGACGACGCGGTGTACGCCGGGTTCTCCGGTCGGCTGCAAAAGCAACAAAAGCCGCTGCCTGACTCATGATTTGTGGCAGGAACTGGGGAATCATATCCAGCTCTATCTGAATTCGATTTCCCTGGACGATGTCGTTCATCATCGCGTTCTCGGGTCCAGCGGCGCATTGCACCGCCAAGAAAATAACGTCTCGATCGCCGCGGCCCAATAAGCCAAACGCGTCAGGGCACCTCGAACTTTAGGCTGAGCATGGACATGGAAAATCCTGTCTACATGGATCATAACGCGACCACGGCGGTTCGCCCGGCGGTCAAGGACGCCGTCGCGCGCGCGCTTGACCTGACCGGCAACGCGTCATCGGTGCACGCATCCGGCCGTGGCGTGCGAAAGCTTGTCGAGGACGCCCGCGAACAGGTGGCGGCCTTGGTCGGCGCACGGCCCGCCGGCATTGTCTTTGCCGCTGGCGGGACCGAAGCCAACACGCTGGCAATCCGTGGCTCGGCAGGGAAAAGGATCGTTGTCTCGGCGGTCGAACATGCCTCGGTGCTGAAGGCGGCGGACGAGGCGGAGATCATCCCGGTCGACGCTGATGGTGTTGTTGACCTTGATGCCCTGGAAGCCAACCTTATTGAAAACGGCGATGCGGCCCTGGTGTCGGTGATGCTGGCCAACAATGAAACCGGGGTAATCCAGCCCATCGCCGCGGTCTCCGCACTTGCTCACAAATACGGCGCCCTGGTTCATTGTGACGCCGTTCAGGCAGCCGGAAAAATCCCGGTCGACATGAAAGCATTGGGTATTGATATGCTGACCCTGTCGGCCCACAAGATCGGCGGGCCGCAGGGCGTCGGCGCGTTGGTGTTGTCAGGCGAGCAAAAACTTATTCCCATCATTCGGGGCGGCGGCCAGGAACGCGGCCGCCGCGCCGGCACTGAAAACCTCCCCGGCATCGCCGGCTTCGGCGTCGCCGCGGCCGAGGCGTTGAGCCGCCTTTCGGATTTCAATCGGTTGAGCACATGGCGCGAGCGGATCGAGGCGGAACTCACCCGCCACCAAGGCGCGCGTGTTTTCGGCGTTGGCGCGCCCCGTGTTGCCAACACCACCTGCCTGAGTATGCCCGGCGTCACGGCGGAACAACAGATGATCGCTCTCGACCTTGCCGGCATCGCGGTCAGCGCCGGGTCGGCCTGTTCATCGGGAAAGGTCGAACCCAGTCCCGTCCTGGCGGCGATGGGGGTTAACGCCGAAGAGGCGGCCACCGCCATCCGCGTCTCCATGGGCTGGAGCACCAGCGAACAGGATGTTGAGCGTTTTATCAACGCCTGGATCGATGTCCACGCCCGCGCTACGGATAAGGACAGGACGGCGGCATGACCGAGCCCACCCCCTACCGCAAAGGCCGGCCCGTGTATCTGGATTACCAGGCGACGACGCCGGTCGATCCAAGGGTTCTCGACGCGATGATGCCGTTTTTCACCGAGAAATTCGGCAATCCCCATTCCCGCGATCATTTCTACGGTTGGGAAGCCGAAGACGCGGTGGAAAGCGCGCGTGGCCAAATCGCGGCATTGATCGGCGCCGGCGAGAAGGAAATCATCTTCACCTCGGGCGCGACGGAATCCAATAATCTGGCGATCAAGGGCGTCGCCCGGCTTCACGACAAGAGGCGGGGACGGGCGTCACCGAACGGCTCGGTGCGTAACCGAACACCCGGACAGGGAAATAAAAAAGACAAGAATCACATCATTACCTGCGCCACCGAGCATAAATGCGTACTTGAGTCCTGCGCCGCCCTTGAACGCGAGGGATTCGAGCTTACCTATCTGAGCGTAGGGCCGAGGGGTCTGATCGATCTGGATCAGTTGCGCGACGCCATCACCGACAGCACCAGTCTTGTTTCCATCATGGGCGTGAACAATGAAATCGGCGTTATCCAACCGCTGGCCGAGATCGGCAAGCTGTGCCGCGAGGCCGGCGTTTTCTTCCATACCGACGCCGCCCAGGCGTTCGGCAGGATTCCCCTGGATGTGGATGCCATGTCGATCGATTTGATGAGTATCAGCGGCCACAAGGTCTACGGGCCGATGGGCATCGGTGCGCTGTACGTTCGCCGCCGCCCGCGGGTGCGGCTGGAGGCCATCATCGACGGCGGCGGTCAGGAACAGGGCCTGCGGTCCGGCACCGTGCCGACGCCGCTGTGCGTCGGTCTGGGCATCGCCGCCGAGATCGCGGCGGCCGACATGGACGAAGAAGCCACCCGCCTGAAAGGCTTAAGAGACCTATTGTTGGATAAAATTCTGATGCGGCTTGACGATGTCACCGTCAACGGCGACCTGGATGCCAGAATTCCCGGAAATCTCAACCTCAGCTTCGCCGGCATCCGGGCCGAAGACCTGACGGCGGGGCTGAAGGATTTGGCGATTTCCACCGGCTCGGCCTGCTCGTCGGCGACGGTGGAGCCGTCTCATGTGCTGAGGGCGCTTGGCCTTGATGATGAATTATCCGCCGCCTCGGTCCGCATCGGCCTGGGCCGCATGACCTGCGAAGACGACATCAATTTTGCCGCCGAAACCATCGCCTCCGAAGTCGAACGACTGCGCCGGGACAACCCGCGTCGCCAGACCTCGGCGGCATAGAGAAGAAATAGGAAAAGGAATAACGGAATATGGCTGCCTCGACGCAAACCGCCCAACAGGTTCAGGAACTTGCCGATGACAAATACAAGTACGGTTTTGTCACCGACATCGAGTCCGAGACCGCGCCCAAGGGCCTGAACGAAGACACCGTCCGCTTCATTTCGGCCAAGAAGAACGAACCCGAATGGTTGCTGGCATGGCGGCTCAAGGCCTTCCGCCATTGGTTGACGATGGCTGAGCCGACATGGGCCAAGGTCGGGTTCCCGGAAATTGATTACCAGGATTCGTATTATTACTCGGCCCCCAAGGGTTCCGACGACGGCCCCAAAAGCCTCGAAGACATCGATCCGGAATTGCTTGCAACCTATGAGAAGCTGGGCATCCCGCTCAGGGAACAGGAATTCCTGGCCGGTGTCGCCGTCGATGCCGTGTTCGACAGCGTCTCCGTCGCGACCACGTTCAAGTCCAAGCTGGAAGAAGTCGGCGTTATCTTCTGCCCGATCTCCGAGGCGCTGGAGAAGTGCCCGGACCTGGTGAAGAAGTATCTCGGCACCGTGGTGCCATACACCGACAACAAGCACGCGACGCTGAATTCCGCCGTCTTCACCGATGGCTCGTTCGTTTATATTCCGCCCGGCGTGCGCTGCCCCATGGAACTGAGCACGTACTTCCGCATCAACGCCAAAAACACCGGCCAGTTTGAGCGCACCTTGATCATCGCCGACAAGGAATCATACGTGTCCTATCTGGAAGGCTGCACCGCGCCGATGCGGGACGAAAATCAGCTCCACGCCGCCGTTGTCGAACTGGTGGCGCTGGACGATGCCGAAATCAAGTATTCGACCGTGCAGAACTGGTATCCGGGCGACGAAAACGGCAAAGGCGGCATCTACAATTTCGTCACCAAGCGCGGCGCCTGCCGGGGCCGGAATTCCAAGATCTCCTGGACCCAGGTCGAAACCGGATCGGCGATCACCTGGAAATACCCGAGCTGCATTCTCCAGGGCGACAATTCGGTCGGCGAATTTTATTCCATCGCCATCACCAACAATTGCCAGCAGGCCGACACCGGCACCAAGATGATCCATTTGGGGCGCAACACGACGTCAAAAATCATCTCCAAGGGCATTTCCGCCGGGCGCGCCAATCAAACCTATCGCGGCCTTGTTCGGATGTCGCCCAAGGCCGAAGGCGCGCGCAATTTCACCCAGTGTGATTCGCTGCTCATCGGTAATGAATGCGGCGCCCATACGGTGCCTTATATCGAAAGCAAAAATAAAACCGCCATCGTCGAACACGAAGCGACGACATCGACGATCAGTGAGGACCAAATGTTCTATCTGCGTCAGCGCGGCATCCCGCCGGAAGCGGCGGTCGCCCTGGTGGTCAACGGTTTCTGCCGCGAGGTGCTGCAGCAACTGCCCATGGAATTCGCCGTCGAAGCGCAAAAGCTGGTCGGCATCTCTCTCGAAGGAAGCGTCGGTTAGAACCGGCCCCCAGAAAAATTATGAGTAAAAAGAAAGCTAAGAAAATGTTGGAAATTAAAAATCTACACGTCAGCGTCGATGGCACCGAAATTCTCAAGGGCCTAGACCTCAGCGTCAATCCCGGCGAAATGCACGCCATCATGGGGCCGAACGGGTCCGGCAAAAGCACGCTCAGCCATGTCATCGCCGGGCGCGACGGCTACGAGATCACCGGCGGGCGGATTATTTTCCAGGGCGAGGACCTGACCGGCATGGCGCCCGAAGTGCGGGCCGCCAAGGGCATCTTCCTGGCCTTTCAGTACCCGGTCGAAATTCCCGGCGTCGCCAACACCACCTTCCTTAAGGAAGCGCTCAACGCGATCCGCCGGTTCAAGGGCGAGGGTGAACTGGACGCCATGCAGTTCGTTAAAATGATGCGCGCCAAGACCAAGGAACTCGGCATTTCCGACGACATGCTGAAACGCGCCGTCAACGTCGGTTTTTCCGGCGGCGAGAAAAAGCGCAACGAAGTCCTGCAAATGGCGGTGTTGAACCCGACCCTGGCGATTTTGGATGAGACCGACAGCGGCCTCGATATCGACGCGCTGAAGATTGTCGCCGAAGGCGTCAATAAACTGCGTTCGCCGCAACGCTCGATGCTGATCATCACCCATTACCAGCGGCTGTTGGATTACATCGTGCCCGATAAGGTGCATGTGCTGGCGCATGGCAAGATCCAGCGCACCGGCGGCAAGGAATTGGCGTTGGAGCTGGAAGAAAAAGGCTACGCCGAATTCGACGAGGCGGCGGCGTAACATGGGCAATACGACCTCCACCCCGCTGGTGTTTGTTGACGGCTTCGATGCCGCCCGGCCCGGCCTGCCCGGCGCCGACCTTTCGTGGCTGAAGGATATCCGCGAAGCCGGCATCAAGCGCTTCAACGGCCTCGGCCTGCCGACGCCGAAGCTCGAAAATTGGAAATACACGCGGCTTAAGTCGCTTGAGGACACCCGCTTTCAGCCGGTTACCGACGAAGACGGGATGGCTGCCCTTGATCACGTGCCGTCGCTGCTGCCGGACCCCGGCGGGCGGCCCCGGCTGGTTTTCGTCAACGGCCGTATGCGCCCCAGTTTCTGGATCGAGGGCGATCTGCCGTCCGGTGTCCACCTGGAATGCCTGCGCGATACGTTGGCGCGCGACCCGGACTGGGCCGAGGCCTATCTCGGCCGGCTTACCGGCGACGACCACCAAGCGCTGGTGCAATTGAATACGGCGATGATGGATACCGGCTTCGCGCTTCGCGTCGATGCCGGCGTCGTCATCGAACAACCGATCGAGGTGGTCTTTATCGGCGGCCTGACGAATCGTCCGGTGGCGTATTTCCCGCGCAACCTGATCGTCCTCGCCGCGGGTGCGCAGGCGACGGTGGTCATCCATCACGTCGGCATGGGCATCGGCGCGTATTTTGCCAACACCGTCACCGAAATTGATATCGGCGAAGGCGCCCGGCTCAATCACTACAAGGTTCAGGCCGAAACCCGCGACGCCACGCACCTCAGCACCGTGCATGTCAATGTCGCCAAGGATGCCGCCTATGAAGCGTTTACCCTGTCCATCGGCGGGCGGCTGTCGCGTAACGAAGTGTCGGTCAGGCTTGAAGGCGAAGGCGCGCGCGCCGGGCTCAACGGCGCCTATCTGATGCGCGGCTCCGAGCATTGCGACAACACCACGGTGATTGAACATCTGGCGCCCCACACCACGTGCCGGGAAATCTTCAAGGGCGTCCTGGATGACCAGTCCAGGGCGGTTTTCCAGGGCAAGATCATCGTCCGCAAGGAAGCCCAAGGGACCGACGGCCATCAGCTTTGCAAGACCCTGTTGCTGTCCACCGGCGCCGAGATCGACGCCAAGCCGGAACTTGAAATTTACGCCGACGAAGTCAAATGCAGCCATGGCGCCACCACCGGCCAGATTGATGAAACCGCGCTTTTTTACCTGCGGTCCCGCGGTATCCCCGAAGCCCAGGCCAGGAACCTTCTGGTGCAATCGTTCGTCGGCGAAGCGCTGGACGAAATCAGCAACGAAGATGTCCGCCACGCCTTCACCGATAAAGTGCTGCACTGGCTTCCGGCGGCTTGTTTCCGGTCCGATGAATGGAGAGGCAAATGAACGCGCCGTCCCCCGTCATTGATATCGCGTCACAAAACGCGCGGCAAAAGACATCCGGCGACAATTCCACCGCCGCTTTCGATGTCGAAAAAATCAGGGCCGATTTCCCGATCCTTAGCCAAACCGTTTACGGCAAGCCGCTGGTCTATCTGGACAACGGCGCCAGCGCCCAGAAGCCGCGCCAAGTCATCGACTCGATGAGCGATATCTATGAGACCTATTATTCCAACGTCCATCGCGGCGTTCATTGGACGTCGCAGAAGTCGACCGAAGGTTTCGAGGCCGGGCGCCAAAAAGCCGCCGCCTTCCTGAACGCGGCCAGCGACAACGAAGTCATCTTCACCCGTGGCGCCACCGAGGCCATCAATCTGGTCGCCGCATCCTGGGGCCGGGCCAATCTTGAGGCCGGCGACGAGATCATCCTGTCGCACATGGAACATCATTCCAACATCGTGCCGTGGCAGTTGCTGCGTCAGGAAAAAGACATTGTGATCAAGGTCGCGCCCATCGACGACGACGGCAATTTCATGATCGGTGAGTATGAAAAACTGCTCAGCGACAAGACCAAAATGGTCGCGGTCACGCATGTCTCCAATGCGCTCGGCACCATCGTTGCGGTCAAGGACGTGATCCGGCTGGCCCATGCCAAGGGCGCGTTGGTGCTGTTGGACGGGTGTCAGGCGGTGCCGCACCAGGCCGTTGACGTGCAGGCCCTGGGCGCGGATTTCTACGTTTTTTCCGGCCATAAACTGTACGGGCCGACCGGCATCGGCGTGTTGTGGGGGCGCGAGGATATTCTCAACGCGATGCCGCCCTATCAGGGCGGCGGTGAGATGATCTCCTCGGTGACGTTTGAGAAAACCACCTTTCAAAAGGCGCCGCACCGTTTTGAGGCGGGAACCCCGGCGATTGCCGAAGTGATCGGGCTGGGCGCCGCTATCGATTACTTGGGCGCCATCGGGCTGGACAACATTGCCGCCCATGAACACGGCGTGTTGCAATACGCCACCGAACGCCTGCAAGCCATCGACGGCCTGACCATCATCGGCAACGCCAAGGAAAAGGCGGCGATCATTTCCTTTACCCTGGCGGACGTTCACGCCCATGACGTCGGCACCTTTGTTGACCGGGCCGGGGTCGCGGTGCGCGTCGGCCACCATTGCGCCCAGCCGGTGATGGATCGCTTCGGCGTGGCGGCGACGGCACGGGCGTCCTTCGGGCTGTACAACACCCGCGCCGAGGTCGATGCTCTCGTCGACGCGCTTGAGGAAACAAGGAAGTTTTTCGGCTGATGTTTGATGACCTTCGCGATCTTTACCAGGAAGTGATCCTGGATCACGGCAAAAACCCGCGTAATTTTCGCCGGCCCGAGAATGCCACGTGTCTGGCCCACGGCAACAACCCGGTGTGCGGCGACACGCTGGTGATCTACATCACCCTCGACGATGATGGGCTGATTACCGATGCCGCTTTTCAGGGTCAGGGCTGCGCCATTTCGGTGGCGTCGGCGTCGATGATGACGGACATCGTCAACGGCAAAACCGTGGACGCGGCAAAACGCCTGTTCGACGGCTTCCACCACATGTGCACCAAGGATGATTTCGATATGGCCGAGCTCGGCGATTGCGACGAAGACGCCCTTGAACGTCTGGTCATGTTATCGGGGGTCAAGGAATTCCCGATCCGGGTTAAATGCGCGACGCTGGCCTGGCACACCATGCAGGCCGCGGTCAGCGGCGATCACGATATCTCTACGGAATAGGATAAGCGACATGGATCAGAGTAGCATTCCAAAACACGAGGGCGAGGCGGCCCTGGACCTCGGCACGGATTTTTCCGCCACCGCCGGCGAAGCCTTGGCCGAGGGGGTCACGGTGGCGACCGAAGAGGCCGTCATCGAGGCGTTGAGAACCGTGTTCGATCCGGAAATTCCGGTCAATATCTATGATCTGGGCCTGGTTTACGGGTTCAAGATTGATGATCAGGGCGGGGTTAAGGCGGATATGAGCCTGACCGCGCCCGGCTGTCCGGTCGCCGGGGAGCTGCCCCAGTGGGTCGCCGACGCGGTCGCCAAGGTCGATGGCACCGGTGTCGTCGAAGTGACCCTGGTATGGGAACCGGGCTGGACGCCGGAACGCATGTCCGAAGACGCCAAGCTGGCGCTCGGCATGATGTAGGCCTATATACTTAGCCTAAGGAGAGTAAAATATGACCGAGCAAACCGCGCAGATGATTACCCTGACCGACGCCGCCGCCGACCGGGTCAAAGCCCTGATTCAAAACAGTGCCGAACCGGTCCTGGCGCTTCGCGTCGGCGTCAGCACCAAGGGCTGTTCCGGGATGTCCTACGTTTTTGAATACGCCAAGGAAAAACAGCCCTACGAGGAAGAAATCGACACCAAGGGCGCCAAGGTGTTCATCGACCCGATGGCGACCATGTATCTGGTCGGCGCCGAGATGGATTATGTCGAAGACAAGATAAAAAGCGGCTTCGTGTTCAGTAACCCGAACGAAAAAAGCCGCTGCGGGTGTGGCGAAAGCTTTAACGTCTAACCGGTAAGAACGGCCGCCTTGCCAAAAATTACCTTCATCGAAGCGGACGGCGCGCGCCAAGAAATTGACGCCGCCGACGGCGACACCATTCTCGACGTCGGGCAACGCCACGGGATTGACCTGGAAGGCGCCTGCGAAGGCGGCATGGCATGTTCGACCTGCCACGTGATCGTTCATGAGGACTGGTTCTTAAAGCTTGACCCGCCGTCCGAGGAGGAAGAAGACATGCTGGATATGGCCTACGATTTAACCAAAACCTCGCGGCTCGGCTGTCAGATCACCATGAGCGCGGCGTTGGACGGCATTGTTGTCAGCCTTCCGCGCGGCCATCATAACCTGCTGGACGATTGACCCGCTTTGGCCGATAAGGGCTGAAAATGACCAACACGCTTGCCGGCTCACTCCCCCTTATTCCTATTGTGGACATTCTTGCCTTTGGCTGGTTCATGGCGTTGTGGATTGGCTATGGGGTGTTCGCCGAGCGTCCCAACCCAAAACGCCCCTCGGCGGCCCAGGTCATGCACGATTACCGGGTGCGCTGGATGTTACGGATGCTGGAGCGCGATAATCGCATGGCCGACGTCAATATCGTCTTCGCCCATATGCGAAGCGCCATGTTGTTCGCCTCGATCACGATCCTGATCCTGGCCGGCGTGATGACGATTCTGGGCAACCTGGGCAAAGCCAGGGAGGTGATTTCCGAACTGTCGTTTGCCACCGGCGCATCGCGGGAATTATGGGAAATCAAGGTCTTCGTGCTGGTCTTCATTTTTGTGTACGCGTTTTTCAAGTACGCGTGGTGCCTGCGCCAGTTCAATTTTACCCTGATTTTTATCGGCGCCGCGCCGCTGCCGGAAGAGGTCAACGCGCACGAACGCAAGGATTATCCCGACCGCGGCGCCCGCCTGATGTCTCGCGGCATCAACGCCTTTAATCGTGGCCTGCGGTCGTATTATTTCGGCCTGGCGACGTTGGCGTGGTTCATTGGCCCATTGTTTTTTGCCATTGCCACGGTTTGGGTGGTGGCGGTGCTGTATCGCCGGGATTTTCACTCAGTGGTTCTGCAAACTCTGAGCGAGCAAGTGCCCGAACCCATCAAGCCGATTTCAGGGTGACGGCCATGAATTCGCTCGGTCTCGACAAAGCCCCCGAAAACACCCGTATCGTCGTCGCCATGTCCGGCGGCGTCGACAGCTCGACGGCGGCGGCGTTGATGGTCGAACAAGGCTTCGACGTCATCGGCATCACCCTGCAATTGTATGACCATGGCGACGCCGTCGACCGCGCCGGTTCGTGCTGCGCCGGACAGGACATCCATGACGCCCGGCGCGTCGCCGACGGTTTGGGCATCCCTCATTACGTGCTCGATTATGAAAGCCGCTTCAAGGAACAGGTGATTGAGGATTTCGCCGCCGGCTATCTGGCCGGGGAAACGCCGATCCCGTGCATCCGCTGCAATCAAACCGTTAAATTCCGCGACCTCATGGGCCGGGCCAGGGAACTGGGCGCCGATGCGTTGATTACCGGCCATTACGCGCGGCGCGTTGACGGCGCCGATGGCCCGGAGCTTCACCGCGCGGTGGATGCAAACAAGGACCAGAGCTATTTCCTGTTCGCGACGACGCCCGAACAGCTCGATTACCTGCGCTTCCCGCTGGGCGGCATGGATAAGGCGGAAACCCGTGAACATGCCGAACGGTTTAAATTGCCGGTCGCCGACAAGCCGGATAGCCAGGACATCTGCTTCGTGCCGAATGGCTCCTATGCCGGGATTGTCGAAAAACTGCATCCCGGCGCCGCCGGCCCCGGCGATATCGTCGATCTGGACGGCGCCGTGATCGGCAACCATCAGGGCATTATCCACTTCACCGTCGGCCAGCGCCGGGGCTTAGGCATCGCCGCCGCGGAGCCCCTGTACGTCATTCGGGTCGAGGCGGAAACCCGGCGCGTCTTCGCCGGGCCGAAGGCGGCGCTGATGAAGTCGCGGTTCCGGGTCGGCGAGATCAACTGGCTCGGAGACGGAAAGGCGCCTTCGATGGGCTTGGAGATGACCGTCAAGGTGCGCTCCACCACCGTGCCGGTGGCGGCGTGCCTCGAAAGTCTTCGGGATGGCGAGGCCGAAATCACCCTGGCCGAGCCGCAACCCGGCATCGCGACGGGCCAGGCCTGCGTGTTTTATGACGCGGACAGAGTTCTCGGCGGCGGCTGGATCAGGCGGGAAGATTCGGCCTAGTGGTCGCCGGCAAAGGGAATCAGCACGCAATCGCCGTCCTGGGTGACGGTGTAGCGTTGATCCTCTCAATCAACATTTTTGACGGTGACCGCCGACTCGGAGCGCCGTGCCGACGCCTCGCCAAGTAAGAAGTCCTGGCGACGAAACCCTATTGACGAAGATAAAATTCCGGCGCTATATCCGATTTCCGGTGGCGCATTTTTCGCCAAGACGTTAGGGAAAGGCGGCCTGGGTTTATTAGGAGGAACAAAATGAATTGTTCATTCTGGTTGCTGTGTTCTACTTGATGGCGGGGCCTGCCGTGGGTGCGGTTTGGCGCGCCGATACCCCCCACGATTTTCATCAATCCCCTCAACAGGGCCGGGACGCGGCGC
>JAQBYB010000075.1 GCA_027624235.1 Pseudomonadota bacterium
CAATTAACGCAATTAAGACAGTGGGTTAAAGGTAATTTGAACTAGTTATCTGGTACAGCCCCAAATATTTTCGACCTTTTTCAAGCCGTCGAATTCCTATTTAGCCAAGGGTACGCTTGGTTCGGCTGGCATCGCTGGTGCCGCCGGCGCAGAAGACGTCGGCGGGGGTTTGTCGAGGATCGAGCCCTGGGTTCTATTGTCGGCGGCCATAATCGCGAGAATCAGGCTGGTGGCCATAAAACAGCCGGCAAGAATCGCCGTCGTTCGGGTCAATAAATCAGCGGCGCCGCGCCCGGTCATGAAACCACCGCCGGCACCGCCACCGCCCATCCCCAACGCGCCGCCTTCGCTTTTCTGAAGAAGGACAGCGCCGACAAGAGAGATCGCCAAAATCAGGTGGATTACGAGAACAATCGATTGCATGAAGAACTGGCTTCCTATGTTGCCGACCATAACCCGAGGACGACGTTCAGTATCTAAGGCCGCTTTTTAATGCCTCACGCCCCGG
The DNA here is from genome assembly GCA_027624235.1 of Pseudomonadota bacterium. Taxonomy (GTDB): domain Bacteria; phylum Pseudomonadota; class Alphaproteobacteria; order Rhodospirillales; family Casp-alpha2; genus Casp-alpha2. The sequence continues at coordinate 509 of JAQBYB010000075.1, forward strand.
ATGACCAGCGCTTTTCACAACATTCGGCGATTGCCCAAAAATCTTCGGCCTTGAGGCTGGCGCCGCCGATCAGGCCGCCGTCAACATCGGGCAAGGCGATCAGCTCGCGGGCATTTTCGGGCTTCATGGAACCGCCGTAGAGAATGCGGACGGCGGCGGCCTGGTCTTCGCCCAAAGCCTGGGAAAGGCCGTCGCGGATCAGGGCGTGGACTTCCTGAACCTCATCATTGGACGGCGTGCGACCGGTGCCGATGGCCCAGACCGGCTCATACGCAATCACCGTGTTTGACGCGACCGCCGCGTCCGGAATCGAACCGGACAACTGCGTTTTGACGACATCGAAGGTTTTTCCGTCGTCGCGTTGCTGTTCGGTTTCGCCGATGCAGATAATCGCGGTGAGACCACAAGCTTGAGCGGCTTCGGCCTTGGCCTTGACCTCTAGGTCCGTTTCACCGTGATCGGTACGGCGCTCCGAATGGCCGACGATGACATACTGGCAGCCAAGATCACTCAGCATGGCGGCACTGATGTCTGCCGTATGGGCGCCTTTTGCCGCCGCGTGACAGTCCTGGGCGCCCAGGGCAATGCCGCAGCCGTCAATGGTTTCGCCGATGCCGGCGATAAGGGTAAAGGGTGGGCAAACAAGCATATCGAAGGCCGGGTCGGTTTCCGATTGCATCCGTTCGGCCAGTGCATTGGCCAGCGCCTGTCCATCAGCCTTAAAGCCGTTCATTTTCCAGTTGCCTGCGATCAGGGGGCGGCGGTTTTTGGGCATATTGGTTTTCCAAACATTTTGTAGATGGGGGTAGTCCCGAGACGCCGTTATGTACCATATTTATCCGTGCAACTTAAACGTCGAAAATCCTGGTTGCGGGGCCTTGATCGCAATCCTATGATGCCGCGCACCTTGACCCATGAGCTAAGACGTGGGGAGTGTTCGCGCTATTTCCGGCCATAACTGAACTGTGAAGCACCATGCTGACCTCTATCCGAAAACATACAAAGTCCTTTGTCGTTAAAATTCTGGCTGGCTTGCTCGTCGCCAGTTTCGCCATTTGGGGCATCGAGGACATGTTCTCTCTGGCCACCTCAAACACATCGCCGGTCTTTGAAGTCGGCAGCCTTGAAGGAAACGAAGAGGACATCAGGGACGAGGTTCGCCGGCAAGTCAGGCGCCTTGGACCGTTATTCAGCAATCAGTTCACGATTGAGCAGGCCAAGGCGTTGGGCATTGTTGAATCGGTTGTGCAACGGCAAATCAATGACAGCGCCATTCGTCTTGCCGGCCAGGGCCTGGGGATTTCAATCAGCGATGATTTGGTCAGCAAGGAAATTCGTAATACGCCGGGCTTTCACGCTCTCGGGAGTTTCGACCGGGCCAAGTTCCAGCGGGTCCTGAATGACAATTCCATGACCGAAGCCCGCTATATCGTCTCGGTTCGTGAGCAACTGGAAAACAGCCAACTGCTGGAAAGCCTTGCCTCCAAGACGGCGCCGAAAATACTGGTCGAATCCGTTTACCGGCACCGTCAGGAAAAAAGAGTTGCCGATATGATAGTTGTTTCCGACAGCGCCCAGCAGAACATCCCCGAACCGGATCAGGGGGCGCTGGAAAATTACCACAAGGTTGGGGCTAGCCGTTTTTCGGCGCCTGAATACCGTGCGTTGTCCCTGGTCCGGCTTGAAGCTGCTGATATGGCCGGAGAAATCTCGGTCGCCGACAGTGAGGTCAAAGAGGCGTATGAGGCCCGTGTGGATGAGTTTTCGACCCCGGAAACACGCACCGTCAAACAGATGATTGTTGCCGAAGAAGCCGTTGCCAAGCAGGCGGTCGAGGCTTTGTCTCAGGGCCGGGATTTTGCCACCGTGGCAAAGGAAATCGCCAAGATGGATGCGTCCGCCATTGACCTTGGCAGGGTGAGTCCAGCCGATATGCCCTTTCCAGAATTGACCGACGCCGTTTTTTCCCTGAAGTCGGGCGAAAACAGTGCACCGCAAAAAAGCCCGTTGGGCTGGCACGTATTCCGGGTTGACGGGATCGTGAGCGGGGGCACCAAAACCCTGGATGAGGTCAAGGACGGTCTCAAACAGACCATCGCCCTGGAAAAGGCGGTAAATAGCCTGTTTGAATTGGCCAACAAAATTGAAGATTCTCTCGGCGGCGGCACGACGCTGGAGGAAACCGCCGGGAAATTGAACCTGAAGATCGCCAAAATCGATGCCGTCGATAAAAATGGGAAAGGTAAGGACGGTAAGCCCATCACCAGCCTTCCCGCCGGCGATTTTCTCGGCATCGCTTTTTCAACGCAAGAGGGCGCCGAGAGCCCGTTGAGCGAGACCGGCAGTGATGGCTATTTTGTTCTCAGGGTGGACGGAATAACCCCGCCGGCGCTGAAGCCCTTGGATACTATCAAGGCGGAGGTCATTCAGGCCTGGAAAGACGAAAAGCGCGCTGAAACATCGAAGCAAGCCGCTACAAAAATCGTCGCCAGGGTAAACAGCGGTGCCTTGCTGAGTGCAATCGCCACAGAAATGGGGCTTGAAATCAAGGACACCCCTGCCCTGACCCGCCAAGCGGGAAAGGAATCTGGTGGATTGCCGCAGCCGTTGATCGACACATTGTTTTCTATTTCCAAAGGCGAAGCGGCATTGTCCCGGTCCGGTTCCGGCTATGCCGTTGCCAGCCTTAAGAAAATCATTGTCGCCGATCCTGCTGCCGATAAAGACGGCCTTGATAGGATTTCCGATCAGCTTGGCCAGTCCCTCAAGGGAGATATCCTGGTCCAATTGGCGGGGGGCTTGCGGAATCGTTATGGCGTTTCTGTCAACCGGCAAGTCATCGATGGATTATTTAATTCCGGGGTGGGCGATAGCCGGAGACCCGGTCGACGTCGCTGAGCCAGCCCGTGCGGACCTTTCCAGAATTCCCTGCCTTTGCTGAGACCTATGGCGCGGCGCAGGTCGTCTGGACGACGCTGGTGTCGGATATGGAAACCCCGGTTTCGGCGATGCTGAGACTGGCGCAGGGCCAACCCAATAGCTTTCTTCTTGAGTCCGTTGAAGGTGGCGCCATTCGCGGGCGGTATTCCTTTATTGGTCTACGGCCCGACCTCATTTGGCGGTGTTACGGCGACAAGGCGGAAATCAACCGCGCCGTGCCCGACGACCCGAATGGCTTCGTCCCCTGCCCTGTTTCCGAGGCATCCGGCGCCATTGAATCGCTTCGCGCCCTGGTTGGGGAATCGCGGATTGATGTGCCCGACGAACTGCCGCCGATGGCGTCGGGTTTGGTTGGGTATCTGGCATATGACATGGTGCGGCTGATCGAAAAGCTGCCCGACGACAACCCGGATGGTATCGGCGTGCCTGACAGCATCTTCCTGAGGCCGACTGTGATGGCCGTTTTTGATTCCCTGAAGGATAACCTCACCATCATTACGCCGGTGTGGCCCAATCCTTCCGTCAACGCAGAGGAAGCCTTTGAGGCGGCCAAAGGGCGCTTGGCCGAGGTGGTCAGGGATTTTGAAACGCCGCCGCCGGCGCAAGCGGAAAAGCCACAGGTCGATCACCAATTCCCGGAACCGGTGGCCAACATGACTCGCGAGGCCTTCCACGGGATGGTCAAAAAGGCGGTCGAATATATCCATGCCGGGGATGCCTTTCAGGTCGTCCCGTCGCAACGCTTTAGGCTGCCCTTTGCCTTGCCGCCGCTTGCCTTCTACCGGTCGTTGAGACGGCTTAATCCGTCACCGTTCTTGTTTTTCCTCGATTTCGGAGATTTCTCCGTGGTCGGATCGAGCCCCGAAATTCTGGTCCGGGTCCGCGATGGAAAAATAACCCTGAGGCCCCTGGCTGGAACCCGCAGGCGCGGCGCGACCGCCGAAGAGGACGAGGCCCTGGTCAAGGATCTATTATCGGATCCTAAGGAGATAGCTGAACATCTGATGCTGCTGGACCTGGGACGCAACGATGTCGGTCGGGTTGCCGAGGTCGGCACGGTAGAGGTTACCGAACAGTTCATTGTTGAGTACTACTCCCACGTGATGCATATCGCGTCGAATGTTGAGGGTGTCCTGGCCGCTGATTGCGATGCCATTGACGCGCTGTTGGCCGGGTTTCCGGCGGGCACGGTTTCCGGTGCGCCGAAGGTCCGGGCGATGGAAATTATCGATGAGTTGGAACCGGAACGGCGCGGCGTTTATGCGGGCTGCATCGGATATTTCGGCGCTAACGGCGACATGGATACCTGCATCGCATTGCGCACCGCCGTCATCAAGGACGGCACCTTGTACGTGCAGTCCGGCGGCGGCGTCGTCGCCGACAGTGATCCTGAAGGCGAATACCAGGAAAGCCGCAGCAAGGCCCAGGCCTTGATCCGGGCGGCCGAAGAAGCGTTCAAATTCGCTTCCGGAAAAGCTTAAAAGCGCCGTCTTCAGCCCGGCCCGCCGTACACGAAGCCGGCGCCTTCGACTGCTTTTTGCACGGTCGCATCGTCTTCGAGGCCTTCAACCGATACCAGCTTGGCATCAAGGTCGACGTCGACGTCCGTTCCGGGCGCCGCGGCCATGATGGCTTTCGTCACCGCACTGGCGCAACCGCCGCAGGTCATGCCCATTACACTATATTTTTTGGCCATTTTTTTATCCTCATAAGAATTATTAAGCCTTGGGTTATTAAATCCCTTCCCGCGGCTGGAAGGTCAAGGTTTTTTGAACGCCGTCGACAGGGCAACCAGCTGAAATCCCCTGGCTTCGAGGCTGCCGAGCCAAGGCTCGAGGGCCTGCAACGTATTTTCGCGGGGATGGCCGATGGCGATGGCGAGGCCGGTCTTGCGGGCCAAGAGTTCAACCTCGGTAAGCCTGTATGCGATCCCCCTGGCATCGTCCTGGTGGTCGAGGAAGACGTTGCGCCTGCGGGACGCCACCCCGGTTTCGCGTGCCGCTCTCATGGCCACGGATTTACCCGACGTGACCGAGTCCAAAAACATCAACCCGCGTTTTTTCAATTCCTTCATGACTACCGTCATCCCCGTCAGGTCGGCGGTAAAGCGGCTGCCCATGTGGTTGTTGACGCCGACATAGCCGCTGAATTGGCTTAAATTCCATGTCAGGCTGGCCAATAGCTCCTGTTCGGGGATGCCGGTCAACAGGACGTTTGGTCCCGGGTCGATATCCGGGGAGCCGGGCTCCATGGGAATGTGTAACCACAACTCATGCCCGCCCGCTAACGCGGCCTGGGTCTGATTCTTAAGGTCGCTGGCATAACTCATGAACGACAGGGTCAACGGTGCGCGGAGCTTGATGGTCCGGGTGGTCCTGGGTTTATCGATGCCAAGGTCATCCATGACGATGACGATTTTAGGTTTGATGCCAACGGTCTTCGGCGTCGCCACGGCGACTGGCCCGGCTTCGGTTTTCGAGGCGGGCTCTGGTTTTGTCGCTGGTTCTGGCGTGGGTTTGGGCAGCGTCTTGGCTTCGGCGGCCGGTACGGGTTCCGGTTCCAATGGCGGGGCTGTTTTGGGGAGCACCGGCACCGGCGCCAAATCAGTGGCGGTTTCCGGCGGGGTCGTCTCAACAACGATGACGGGGGTTTCAATAAGGTCCTGGCGCAGCGGCTCCACATAAGCACGAAGTGCTTCCGGCGCTTGTACGGGGCTAGGCGGTGCGGTTTTCGGGAACGGCGCCGGTGGTGGCGCGGGCGAGTCTTTCATCACGAATCCAAGGCCGTAGCCGATGGCGATCCCGGCAATGGCGAGAGCGACGAAGAATGCCTGACGAAGGGGATTCAAGCGAAATTTGGGACGCCGATTTCCGCTTTTTCCTTGCCCTCTTTTGTCCCTGTTTATTGTCACAAATGGCACCTTTTAATAGCTAGACTCGATGGGGAATTTTATGGCAATTTCCGGTAAGTTTTCCGGTATACTATTATGGAGACGAAACGACTTGGTGCGCTCGGGCCGAGTCTGGGAAAAGACGGGGAGAGCATGCAAGCCTACGACCTCAGCAATTTGAGCATACTGGTGCTCGAAAAGCACTTATTGATCAGGAGACTCCTGACCGACGTGTTTGCCGAGTTCGGTGTGCCGACGGTGCAAAGCACGGCCGAGCTTGATGTCGCTTGGGATATGTTTACCCACTTTCCCGTTGATATCATTCTTTGCGATTGGACCGAAGGTTTTGACGGGATGGCGTTCCTGACCAAGGTCCGCCAGGATGTTGACAGTTCCGATCCTTTCATCCCGGTCGTCATCTGCACCGCCAACACCGAATACCGCCATGTCTGTACCGCCCGCGACAAGGGCATGACCGAATTTTTGGCGAAGCCGGTTTCGGCAAAAACCGTCTATGGACGTATTTGCGCCCTGGTTGAAAACCACCGGCCGTTCATCCGGGTGTCGGATTTCTTCGGTCCCGATCGCCGGCGTCATCGCAACGAAGAACTCGTCAAGGCCGAGCGCCGTAAGCACCTCCTCTAATCCCAACCCGTTTCCCCTTTAGTCTTTCGGACCCTTATCCGAACCTTGGGCGAATTCTTCGAGGATCGGACAATGGGGACGGTCGTTACCGTGACAGCGGTCGGTCAGGTCTATCAGTGTCCGGCGGATGGAGTCCAGTTCATGGATTCGTTGTTCGACATCCGAGATATGCTTGAGCGCCAACGCCTTGACGCTGGCGCTGGTCCGGTCCTGGTCCTGCCACAGCGCCAAAAGTCCGCCGACGTCCTTGACGGAAAAACCAAGGCGCCGGGCGCGCTGAATAAACTTCAGGGTATCAATATCAATGCCGGTGTAGTGCCGATAGCCATTTTCCGCCCGTGTCGCCGGTGGGATCAGGCCGATGCTTTCATAGTACCGGATGGTCTTGGCGGGAACGCCGGTGACTTCCGCGGCGGCTCCGATGTTCATGGCGATTCTCCTTTCATCGTTCTGTGAGCTGCGGACGAAATCCCCGCAGCCGGAGTGAATTAGTGACCACGAAGATGCTGGAAAAACTCATGGCGCCGGCCGCCAGCATCGGCGACAGCAACATTCCCATGAGCGGATACAAGGCACCGGCGGCAATGGGGATCAGCGCCACGTTATAGGCGTAGGCCCAGAAGAAATTGAGCCGGATCGTTTTGAGCGTGCGCCGGGACAGCGCCGTAGCGTTGACGATGCCGCGCAAATCACCCGACATCAGGATAATGTCGCCGGACTCTATGGCGATATCGGTGCCGGTGCCGATGGCGATGCCGGCGTCGGCCTGGGCCAGGGCCGGCGCGTCATTGATGCCGTCGCCGACGAAGGCAACCTTTTTGCCGTCGGCTTGCAGGCGCTTGATTTCGGCGGCCTTCTGGTCGGGCAGAACCTCGGCGACGACCCGGTCGATGCCTAAATCGGCAGCGATGGCATTGGCGGTACGCTGGTTATCGCCGGTCAGCATGGCGGTTTCCAGGCCGAGGGCGTGCAGCGCCTTGATCGCCTCCCGGCTTCCGTCCTTGAGCGCATCGGCGACGGCAATCACGGCCGCCAGCTTGCCGTCGATGGCGGCGTACAGCGGGGTTTTCGCCTGCTCCGCCAAGCCCAAAGCCCGTTCCCTGACGGTGGAAAGGTCGATGCCGAGGCGTTCCATATAACGGTCGGCGCCGACCTGGACCTTATGGCCCTCGACCTCGGCGTCGATGCCGAAACCGGGTTCGGCCTTGAAGGAATCGGTGTTGGGAACATCAAGCCCCTTGTCCCGCGCGCCGCGAACAATGGCCTCGGCGATGGGGTGTTCACTTTTGGCTTCGGCGGCGGCGACCAGTCGCAGGATTTCAGACTCATTGCCGTCGAAGCAATCAAGCGCGTCGAAGTCGGTCAATTCAGGCTCGCCCTTGGTCAAGGTGCCGGTCTTGTCGAGCACGATGGTGTCGATGCGGGCCAGCATCTCCAGCGCCGTTCCCTTGCGGAACAGCACGCCCATCTCCGCGCCCTTGCCGGTGCCGACCATGATCGCCGTCGGCGTCGCCAAACCCATGGCGCATGGACACGCGATCAACAACACCGATACGGCGGTGACGAAGGCAAAGCTCAACGGCGGTTGCGGTCCAAACACCATCCACACCCCGAAGGTCAAGGCGGCGACGGCGATGACGATGGGCACGAACACCGAAGCGATTTGATCGGCCATTTTCTGGATCTGCGGTTTGGTGCCCTGGGCCTCTTCGACCATGCGGATGATCTGGCTCAACACCGTATCGCCGCCGACGCGGGTGGCTTGCATGGTAAAGGCGCCGGTTTTGTTGATGGTGCCGCCGATGGCCTCATCACCAGGGCGCTTTTCGACCGGCACCGGCTCGCCGGAAATCATCGATTCGTCGACATAGCTTGCGCCTTCGGTAACGACGCCGTCCACCGCCAGCCGTTCGCCGGGCCGGACCACGACCAAATCGCCGGCGACGACCTCCTCGATGGGGATTTCCGTCTCGATGCCGTCCCTGAGTACGCGGGCGGTTTTGGCCTGCAACTGCATCAGTTTTTTGATTGCTTCAGACGTCCGTCCTTTGGCGACGGCTTCAAGATAGCGGCCGAGCAGGATCAGGGTGATGATGACGCCGGCGGCCTCGAAGTAAGTCGTTGCCGTGCCTTCGGGGAAAAGGCCGGGGGCGACAAGGGCCACCAGCGAATAAAAATAAGCGGCGCTGGCGCCCAGCATGACCAGGGAGTTCATGCCGGGGTTGAGGTGACTCAATTCCGCCCAACCGTGCTTGTAAAAACCCCGCCCGGCATAAAACTGGACCGGCGTCGCCAGCAGGAATTCGATCCACATCCAACCGCGTTCGGGCATAAGTGACAGCATCGGTTCTTCGAAGCCGGGTGTGAACTTGAGCATGGCGATGAGGAAGAGAGGTACGGTTAAGATGGCGGCAAACACAACCTTGTGGCGTATGGCGGCGGTTTCCGCCTCGCGGGCGGCGGCTTCCCGGTCTTCGCTCCCGGCGGATGAAGTCTCATGCGCTTCATAGCCGGCCTGTTCGATGGCCTGGGCGATGGTGGCCGCGTCCAGGGTTCCGGGGGTGAACGAAACACTGGCCCTTTCGGTGGCCAGATTGACGTTGGCGGCGATGACGCCGGGCAAGGCGCCGATCACTTTTTCGACCCGCGCCACGCACGACGCGCAAGTCATGCCGCCGACGGACAATTCCACGGATTGCGGGGGTACGCTATATCCCGACCGCTCGATGGCCTCGGCGATGGCCTTGGGGGTGGTGGTGTTGGGATCGTATTCGACGCTGGCTCTTTCCGTGGTCAGGTTGACGCTGGCGTTGGCGACGCCATGAAGGCCTGCCAGAACATTCTCAACGCGGACGACGCAGGACGCGCAGGTCATGCCCTCAATCGGCAGGGACAGCGACTTTAAATCGGATTGGGTTTCGGCGGCGAGTCGCATCAGGGTATGCATCGGTAGATCCTCCAACATTCTAGTAAGCTGGAAACATTTTATATGGTTCCAGTGACTGGAAGGTCAAGGGGGTGTCGTCCCAATGTCGTCACAAAGTCGTCGGAATGTCGTCGAGATGTCGTCCTAATGTCGTCATGATGTCGTCCTAAAGTCGTCATGTTTTGCCGCCTTTTGCCACATAAACTACTGAAATAGAACAATTCGTGTCCGAAACAGAAGCAAAAATGTCGTCATTTGTCGTCATTGCCCTGTTGCCGGCGCCGGACGCAAGGGGTTTTCCTGATATTTGAGCGCGTTGGAAAGCATAATGACCTGTAATTCCTATTGAAGAAATAATAAGGAACAAAATCATATTATATGAGAGTTGTCAAGAACAAAGAGGGGGTATTTTGGATGGGGCATGGCGCGGGAATTAAGTAAACTGTCCCCTTAATTCCCCCTGACATGACCGACGAAGAACAGTAAATTTCCGGCTCGACACCGGGCTATCACCTTGCACCCAAGGATTAGGGCAGATAATTAGAGCGTTTCCGGCGATTTTTGGATCGCCGCAATCGCCCTCATCAGAGATAATCGAAAATGGGCCGAAATCAGGCCTTGATCATAATGGATACTCTAACTGTCGATGATGTCATCCTTGAGGCCGAGGACAAATCCGGCAATATCGTCACATTCCTGCTGCGGCACCTGGAGGGCTTCCATGGTGGCGACGGCATGGCCGATGAAGGCGTCCCAATCGCTTTCGCTGATACCCATGCCGACATGGGATAATTTCATGTCGCGGCCCGTATAAACCATCGGCCCGCCAGCGTTGGCACATAAATAGTCAATTAATAACTGCTTTTCTCTGGCAATACCGTCGGATCCGCGATTTTGCCAAAACCGGCCCAATTGTTCGTCTCCTTGCAAACGTGGCAGCAGATTGTCAACAAAACCTGAAATGCCGTCATAGCCGCCAAGACGGGTATAAAGTGATTGGTCGTTCATAAAAAATCTTCCCTTAATTTAACTGATTACAGATAGTCGTGATAATGGTCAATTTTTCAGAAACAGTCTTGAGGGCACCTCTAAAAATACCATTTTTAAATTTTACATATCAACAAAAACAATGGAGCAAATAAGGGGACAGTTTACTAAATTTCTTAATTCAGGAAGTGGATCGGCCAAGGCCGCCGCATGGAAAACGAGCTTCATGCACCTGCTTGACGAAAGAACGCCGCAACTTCTTCATCCGAAGCATATTGCCGATCGCCGAGGCGGGAGCGCACTTCCGCAGCTTGTTCCTTGGTTAATCTGAGCGCATTAGCCCCGCTTTGTTCAACCACCGTCAGCAAAATTTCAGCAGCATCGTTTTGCCGGTCTGCTGGAAGCAAACGTGCTTTTTCGATAGCTTCTTCCAGGAGCTTTGTCATCGTCAAATTATATCCGCAAACAAGGGGAAGTCCAAATTTTCACAAAAACTGGGGTTAACTCAGGCCTTGTTTTTTGCCTAGTGAAGCCGCGCCTTGTCCTCCGGGACCATGACGGCGGCGGCGTCGCCGACGACCAGGCCTAAATTCCAGCCCGCCTTCATGGTGGTTTCGATCAACAGCCGGCACAGCGCGTGCAGCAGATTCTTGTCCAGCGATATTTTGATCTCGGCTTTGGCTTTTGTTTTAAAAACAAGCCCGGTGACGCCTTTTTTGCCGGGATGCACGGAGCCGCCGGTGACCAGCAGCGGGGCAGCCGTCAACGTCTTGGCATCCTCTTCATGGGCTTGGGTGAAATCGGACTCCTCGATGGCTTCCTGGTGTTTCATGGCGGCGACCGCTTTCCTGGCCGCCGGCATGAGGTTTTGTTTTGTCCCGGCGTCTTCCTTCTCGATGACGGTCATCAGCGCCGGCCACAGGACCTTGACGAAGCGCCGGGTCAGCAAAAAATGAAACTCGCTTTTATCGGTGGTGCTGACCCGCATCAGCAGCCGGTCGTCTTCGGCCAGGTAACTCATGGTGATTTGATGCAGGGCGCCGGTCATGGCTGGACTCTATTTGACAAAGGTCAAGGAAAGAAGGGGGGAAATAGTCTCTAAAGGAAACCCTACCCGATTGTAACTGGGGTCTCGGACCAGGGAGGCGCGGTAAATGGGTTTGAGCCATGACCAACTGAAAACATTTGAGGACAAGGGATTCATTGTCGTCAAAGGGTTCTACGACAAAGCGGTGATGGCCGAGGTTTCGGCGTTGGTGGACGGCCTTATGGGTAAGGAGCCAGCCGTCGGCGAGGAAGCGAAATACTTCGAGCAAAGCCCGCTGTCGGGTGAAAACCTGCTGGTCCGTATCGAAAATGTATTGGGGGATCACAATGCGGCGTTGACCGATCTTCTGCTGACGCCCAAGACCATGGCGTGCCTGAGCCAGCTGCTGGGCGAGCCGGCGGTGTTGTTCAAGGACAAGGTCAACTTCAAGCTGCCCGGTTGCCGGGCCGATAAGCTGCACCAGGACCAGGCCGCCGGCTGGAACGCGTATTGTGACAGCTTCATTACCCTGGGCATCGCCGTTGACGAAAACAGAATGGACAATGCCGCGCTCAGTTTTATGAATTCCGGAAATTACGCCCGCAATCTGATGACCGAGGAATGGAAGCCGCTCAGCGAAGATGACCCGCCGTTTACGCCCGAAGACGAATATGTGCTGATTATCGCCGACCCCGGCGACGTGATCTTCTTCGATGCCTATGTGCCGCACGGCTCCCCGCCCAACACCGGCAAGCGACGCCGGCGCAATTTCTTCCTGACCTTCAACAAGAAATCCGACGGCGATATGAAGGCGCAATATTACCAGGACAAATGGAAAAATTACGCCCCCAACAAGGCCGACGACGCCCGCACCAATGATACTTTTAGGGTCTAAAGCAAATCCCGAGCGGATGGTTACATCCGCGACGACGAATTTGCGGTAACTAAAGCAAATCCCGAGCGGATGGTTACATCCGCGACGACGAATTTGCGGTTAAAACAAAAAAGACTTGGGGCTGTACCAGATAACCCATAAAAGGTGTTATCATGGGCAGTATGAGAAAAAGCCGCTTAAGCCA
>JAQBYB010000076.1 GCA_027624235.1 Pseudomonadota bacterium
TTAAACGTTTCTGCCATCGTGTCGAGAAGAACTTATGTACCGAATTTTAGATTCAGATGACTAGGGCCCCCTATTCCTGACAGAACCCAAAAGAATAAGGCGGGGTTTCCCCCGCCTTATCGTTCATTGCTGCAAGTCCGTGACTACGGGTCGTCGCCCGGCGCCTGAGGGGCTATTAAGAACCGTTTAGTTCTTGGATTTATCGACCAGTGCGTTCGCGGTGATCCACGGCATCATGTCGCGCAGCCGCTTGCCGACTTCCTCGATGCCATGTTCGGCCGACAGGCGGCGCTGCGCCTTGAAACTGGGCTGGCCGGCGACGCATTCGGTCATCCATTCCTTAACGAAGCGGCCCGACTGGATATCGGCCAGAACGCCCTTCATGCGCTCCTTGACGCTGGCGTCGATGACGCGCGGCCCGGACAGGTAGTCGCCGAATTCCGCCGTGTTCGAGATCGAATAGCGCATGTTGGCGATGCCGCCCTCGTAGATCAGATCGACGATCAACTTAACCTCGTGGACGCATTCGAAATACGCCATTTCCGGCGCGTAGCCGGCTTCCACCAGAGTCTCGAAGCCGGCCTGGATCAACGATGTCAGGCCACCGCACAACACCGTTTGTTCGCCGAACAGATCGGTTTCACATTCCTCGCGGAAGGTGGTGCCGATGATGCCGGCGCGGCCGCCGCCGATGGCCGATGCATAGGCCAGGCCGATATCGTGGGCGTTGCCGGTGGCGTCCTGATGGACCGCCAACAGACACGGCACACCGGCGCCGCGTTGGTATTCGGATCGCACCGTATGGCCGGGGCCTTTCGGCGCAACCATAAAGACATCCAGGTCGGCGCGCGGTTCGATCAGTTGGAAGTGAACCGCCAGGCCATGCGCAAAGGCCAGCGCCGCGCCCTTCTTCATGTTGCCCTTCAGGTCGGCTTGATAAATCTGGGCCTGGCCTTCATCGGGGCTGAGCATCATCACCACGTCGGCCCATTTGGCGGCCTCGGCGTTGGTCATGACCTTCAGCTTTTCGGCTTTGGCCTTTTTGGCGCTGGGCGAGTCTTTGCGAAGCGCGACAACCACGTCCTTGACGCCGGAATCGCGTAGGTTCAACGCATGGGCGTGTCCCTGGGAGCCGTAACCAATCACGGCGATTTTCTTTTTCTTGATCAGGCCGACGTCGGCATCTCGATCATAATAAACCTTCATAATGGTATCCTCTCCTTCAATTTTTTTGGTCTTCAAGTGACCCGGCGCCCCTGGCGATGGCGACGACGCCGGTCCTCGACACATCCACCAGCCCCAAGGGCTTCATAAGATCGACAAAGGCATTCAGCTTGCCGGTGTCACCGATGATCTCGAACACGAACGACTCGTTCGTGCTGTCCAACACCCGAGCCCGGAAGATATCCGCGATTCGCAGGGACTCAACCCTTTTTTCACCGGTGCCGGCAACTTTTACCAAAGCCAGCTCGCGTTCCACCGATGGTCCATCGAGGGTGAGGTCGCTGACCTTGTGGACCGGCACCAGCCGTCCCAGCTGGGCCTTGATCTGGGCGACAATCATCGGCGTGCCCGAGGTGACGATGGTAATCCTGGATAATTTTTCGTCTTGGCTGACTTCGGCCACGGTCAGGCTTTCGATGTTATAGCCGCGCCCGGCAAACAATCCGATGACGCGCGCCAACACCCCCGGTTCGTTATCGACGAGGACGGCGATGGTATGAGAATTGATTGTTTCTTCCACAGGTGTCACGATTTTATATCCCAGGTTGGTGCGGGGGACGGCCCTAAACCAGAACCATGCCTTCTTCGGAAATCGGCCTGTCGGCTTCGTCTTTGGGGCCGAGCAGCATTTCGTTGTGGGCGGCCCCCGACGGAATCATCGGATAACAGCTTTCCAACTGTTCGACGCGGACATCGGCGATCACCGATTTGTCGGTTTTCAGCATTTCATCAATCATGCCGTCCAGGTCTTCGGGTTTGTCGCAGACCATGCCGACGCCGCCGAAGCTTTCGGCCAGCATTTTAAAATCTGGCAGGCTTTCCATGTAGCTTTCGGCGTAGCGCCCGCCATGCAGCAACTCCTGCCACTGGCGGACCATGCCCATGTAGCGGTTGTTGATGATGAAGACCTTCACCGGCAGATGATATTGGGCGATGGTCGACATTTCCTGAATGTTCATCAGGATCGACGCCTCGCCGGCGATATCGATAACCAGGGCATCGGGGTGGGCGATCTGTGTCCCGACCGCCGCCGGCAGGCCGTAGCCCATGGTGCCCAGGCCGCCGGACGTCATCCAGTGGTTGGGTTTCTCGAAACCATAGAACTGCGCCGCCCACATCTGATGCTGGCCGACTTCGGTGGTGATATATACGTCGTCTAAATTCTTGGTCGCCTCATACAGACGCTGGATAGCGTACTGGGGCTTGATGATTTTGCCTTTCTGGACAAACTTCAGGCAATCCTTGGCGCGCCATTCGTCGATCTGTTTCCACCACGCCTTCAAGGCCTTCTGATCGGGCTTGGCCTGGCTTGATTTCCAGACCTTGAGCATGTCTTCCAACACATTGGCGACGTCGCCGATGATGGGGATGTCGACGCGCACGTTCTTGTTGATGGACGACGGGTCGATGTCGATATGGATTTTCTTTGAATTGGGCGAAAATTTGCTGATCACGCCGGTGATACGATCATCAAAACGCGCCCCGACGCAGATCATCACGTCGCAATCATGCATCGCCAGGTTCGCTTCATAGGTGCCGTGCATGCCCAACATGCCGAGGAACTGCGGGTCCGAAGCCGGATAGGCGCCGAGGCCCATCAGCGTCAACGTGCACGGATACCCCGTCGACCGCACCAATTGGGTCAACAGCGCGGACGCCTTGGGGCCGGAATTGATGACGCCGCCGCCGCAATAAAAAATAGGCTTCTTGGCGCCCGCCAACAAGGCGACGGCCTGCTTGATCGCCTTGGCATCGCCTTTGATCTGCGGATTGTAGCTTTTGTGCTTGAACTTATCCGGCGTCGAATAGAGGCCAAGCCCCATGGCGACGTCCTTGGGCAGATCAATAACCACCGGACCGGGACGGCCGGTTGAGGCGACGTAAAAGGCTTCGTGGACAACCCGGGCAAGGTCATTGACGTCCTTGACCAGATAATTGTGCTTGGTGCAGGGCCGCGTGATGCCGGTGGTGTCGCATTCCTGGAAGGCGTCATTGCCGATCAGGTGCGTCGGCACCTGGCCGGTGATACAGACCAGCGGAATTGAATCCATCATCGCATCGGTCAGGCCGGTGACCGCGTTGGTGGCGCCGGGACCGGACGTGACCAGGACAACGCCGACCTTGCCGGTCGAGCGGGCATATCCTTCGGCGGCATGAACGGCGCCGCCTTCCTGGCGGACCAGGATATGGCGAATGGCGTTCTGTTCGTGCATGGCATCGTACAGCGGCAACACGGCGCCGCCGGGATAGCCAAAAATTTCGGTGACGCCCTGGTCCTTCAGGGCCGTCATCAGGATGTGGGACCCCATCATCAGATCGTTCGCCATCGTCTTGGTCCTTTTAGTATTTGCTATCGGTCTTGATTGCTCTTGGCCTTCACCGCGCCCAAATTTCCTCGTCCTGTCCATGGGCAACGATTCAAGGGCGGCAACCTAATGGTTCGATTACCCTAGGTCAACCGGAGAAACAGCAATACGTAATAATTATAAAGATTTTTATAAAAAACCTTTCTTATAATTACGCAAAATACCATAAAAAAGCATGGAAATGACGATAAGTTACCGCCGGTTCCCTCTCGCAACGGCATAGCCTGTTTGACACTGCTGAAAATGAATGGCAGAATTCCTAAAAATTGGGCTTCCCAGTTATCTTAGTTAAAGGTCCGCACCATGGCAACATCGCCGCCCCCGGCCCCGTCTTCCGACGCCTTCACGCCGGTCCGAACCGTCCGGCTGTATGAAACCATCATCGAACAGATCGCCGCCCTGGTTCATGACGGGCAACTGGCCATCGGCGACCGTTTCCCGACGGAACGCCAGCTTCAGGAAAAATGGCGGGTCAGCCGTCCGGTGCTGCGCGAAGCCTTCCGGGCGTTGGAGATGCAGGGCATCGTCGAATCCCGGCCCGGCGGCGGGCGCTACCTTCGGGCCGAGCGCATTCCCCACCCGGACGAATTTCGCAGCCTCCGGCTGGCTTCGGACCGGGAAACCCTGCTGCACATCTGGCAGGCCCGCGAAGCCGCCGAGGTCATGGCGGCAGGGCTGGCGGCGGCGAATGCGTCGCGCGCCCAACTGGCGGCGATCGGACGGCCGCTGAGGATGCTGGAAACCATGACCCCCGCCGCCTACCGGCGCGGCGACGTCAACCATGACTTCCATACCGCCGTCGCCCGCGCCTCCAGGAATCCGGTGCTGGAACAGGTGATCCTGGATCTGTTGGGCCGTTTCCTTGAGGCCGGGTTCAAGGACCTGCCGCCGGCAAAGGATTGGGCCGGCCTACAGGCCGATCACCAGCCCATCTATGACGCCATCGCCGCCGGCGACCCCAAGGCGGCGGAAAACGCCATGGCGGCGCATTTCAAAAGCCTGCGCGATACGCTTGAAAAATAATCAGGCCAGGAAGCCACGCACCACCGAGGCCACATCCTGGCGACGGTCGGCTGCATAAAAATCCTCGATCACATAATCCGCCGTCACTTGATTGCGCATCCAGGTCAATTGCCGCTTGGCAAAATTGCGGGTCGCCTGTTTGGCGGCGGCGACGGCGTCTTCCAGGCTGATCTCACCCATCGCATAGCGGCCAAGCTCGGGCACGCCCAGGGCCTTCATTGCCGGCAGGTTGGCGTCCAGGCCCAACGCCAGAAGCGCCTTAACCTCATCGATCGCGCCACCCTTCAGCATGGCATCGAAGCGTGCCTCGCAGGCGGCGTACAGCGCATCGCGTTCCGGCACCAGGGCAATGATCAGAAACCGGGCCGCCACCGCCGGGCCGTGGTCCTGTTCGCCCTGCCAATGGGCCAACGGTTTGCCGGTCGCCTGGACCACCGCCATGGCGCGGGTCAGGCGTTGGCTGTCACCGGCGGGAAGGCGCCGGGCGGCGTCCGGGTCCAGTTTCGCCAATGCCAGCCGGAACGCGTCGCCGCCGAGTTCATCATAGAGCGCCCGCACTTTCTCATTTACCACGCCGGGAATTTCAGGAATCGCGGCCAGGCCCTCGATAAGCGCCCTGATGTACATGCCGGTGCCGCCGACGATCAGCGGCAGCCGCCTTTCGGCCCAGGCGGTCTCAATCTCGGTTGCCGCCATCGCCGTCCAGCGGCCGACGGAACAGACCTCGGACGCCGCCATCACGCCGAACAACTTATGCGGCGCCATGGCCTCCATGTCAGCGCCGGGGCGCGCCGTCAGCACCCGCAGTTCCCGATACACCTGCATACTGTCGGCATTGATGACGACGCCGTTACATTCAGCCGCCATATCCAGCGCCAACGCCGTTTTACCGCTGGCCGTCGGCCCGGCGATAATGACAACGGGTTTTAAATCGGTCACGGCACTTGCCTCAATAATTTGGGGAATAATAAAAAAACGATTTACAAACTATGCGCAACCATTATATTTAACCAAATGGTTAAATATAATGAACGCGCCCTGGATGCCACCTTTCATGCGCTCGCCGATCCGACCCGGCGGGCGATCCTGGCGCGGCTGTCGCTGGGCCAGGTTTCGGTGGGGGAACTGGCAAAACCTTTTGAGATGTCGCTGCCGGCCGTTTCCAAACATCTGAAGGTTCTCGAAGGCGCCCAATTAATCACGCGCCACCGCGATGGGCGGGTGTCGCGCATGGAATTTAACCCCGACGCCATGATGGGCGCCGTCGACTGGATCACCCACTACAAAAAATTCTGGGAAAGCCAACTGGACAAGTTGGCCCGCTTCCTGGAAGACACCAAACCAACAGGAGAGGACAACAATGGCAAAAACACAAAAGGCTGATGCGGTGGACCAAAATCCGGTATTGCGCATTACCCGCACCTTCGACGCCAAACCGGAACGGGTCTACGCCGCCTTCACCAACCCCGGTGATTTGGAAAAATGGTTCGGCCCGGACGGCGTCAACTGCATCGTTCACGCCATTGATCCCCGCCCCGGCGGCGAATACAGCTTCACCATGCGCAACGACAATGGCGAACAACATCCGCTATCGGGGGTCTTTCAAGAGGTCATCGAAAACGAAAAACTGGTCTACACCTGGGTCTGGGAAACCGGCACCATGGCCGGTATTGAGACCAGGGTAACCCTGGAATTCAAGGCGGTCAGCGAGGGCACCGAACTGACCCTGACGCACGAACTGCTGGCGTCGGAAACCGCCGTCAAAATGCACAACGTCGGCTGGTCGGGGTCTTTCGACTGCCTGGCCGTCGAACTTACAAACCAACCCAACTGAACAAGGAGGAACGACCCGATGAGCAAACCCATTACCGGCGGCTGCCGATGCGGCAACGTCAAATATGAAATCACCGCCGAACCGATAATGTCCGGCAACTGCCATTGCCGCGATTGCCAACACGCCACCGGTTCGACCCATTTACCCGCCATCGCCTTTCCGGCGGACGCCTTGACCATCACCGGAGAGCCCAAAACCTATTCCATCACCGCCGACAGCGGCAATACATCAACCCGGGTCTTTTGCCCGACCTGCGGCGATCTCATCGGGGGGTATTCCACCGGTATAGAGGGAATGAAAATGATCTCCGCCGTCAGCCTGGATGATCCCAGCATTTACAAACCGGCTATGGACATCTTCGTCGACGCGGCTCAACCGTGGGATGTCATGGACCCCGACCTGCCGAAATTCCCCGGCATGCCGGAAATGCCGGAATAATGGAAAATTTTCACGACAAGCGGTTGCCGGGTGAATCCGATGAATACCGGACCGAACGGAATAAATTAATAGTCGCGGAAATAGAACTGCGAAAACACATCGAAGACGTCGCCGCCCAACGCCGCCGCCTGCCGATGGGGGGGCGGCTGAAGGAAGACTATGTCTTTGAAGAAGGCCCCGCCGATCTCTCGGATCGACAAGCCGTTACCCGAACTCCCCTGTCCGGCCTCTTTGCAGACGGCAAGGACTCGCTGGTCGTCTATAGCTTTATGTACGGCCCCCAAGCCAAAACACCGTGTCCCATGTGCACGTCGCTGCTGGACAGCCTCGACGGGGCAGCGCCTCACATCGGCCAGCGGGTAAATCTGGCCGTGGTTGCCAAAGCGCCGGTTCAAAAAATCCGCGATTGGGCCATTGAGAGAAACTGGAAAAACCTGCGGCTTTTGTCATCCGGCGGCGCCACCTACAACGCGGATTACTTCGGAGAAACCCCCGACGGCGACCAGATCGGCGTCGTCAACGTGTTCCATCGGATCGGTGATGCTATCCACCACACCTACAATTCAGAATTAATTTTTATGCCGTCTGAAGAAGGGCAAAATCCCCGCCATGTCGACCCCATCTGGCCGTTGTGGAATGTGTTCGACCTGACGCCCGAAGGCCGGGGCGAGGGCTGGTTCCCCGCAATATCCTACCGCTGAGGGCGCCGCATTTCCCGGCAATGCCCGGCAGCGGACGCCCAACCCTTGTTCCGGGCGGGGCGGCGACATAAATTCGGACAATGGCAAACGTCCTGACAGTAATCGGCGCCGCCGGCGGATTGAGCGACGACATTGTCGTGCGCGCTTTGGGCACGCTAAACCATCTTGGCGCTGTGACGGCCCCGCCCGACTGGCTGTCGCCGGCTGAGGCCTGCGACGTCGCCTTTCAAGGATTGCCGGAGAAAGACGCCGAAAAGGCCGTTCGAAGCGCCCTCAAGGGCGCGCCGGTGGATTATTACTGTGGACCGTCAGAGGGCCGCCGCAAACGGCTCCTGGTCGCCGACATGGATTCCACCATCATCACGTCGGAGACCCTCGACGAATTAGCCGCCCTGGCCGGTAAGGGCGATGAAATCACCGCCATCACGACGCGCTCCATGTTGGGCGAGATCGACTTCCACGACGCGCTCCGCCGACGACTGGCGATCCTGAAGGGAATGCCGGAGACATTGATCGCGGAAACATTGGCGGGGGTGCAACTCACCCCCGGCGCGGCGACCCTGGTTCGGACCATGGCCGCGGCGGGCGCCCACACCGCACTCGTATCCGGCGGCTTTACGCCGTTCACCGAAGCCGTCGCGACAATGGCCGGATTCCATGACAATTTTGCCAACCACTTCGATTTCAAGGATGGTCAGTTCAGCGGCAACGCCGTCGAGCCGATCCTCGGCCCCGAGGCCAAACTGGAAACCTTGATGCGGCTGGCCGGGGCGCGAAACATCCCGATCACGGAAACCCTGGCCATCGGCGACGGCGCCAACGACGTGCCGATGCTCCAGGCCGCCGGGCTGGGCATCGCCCACCGGGGCAAGCCGGTCGCCGTTGCCGCAGCCGACGCCCGCATCGATCACACCGAGCTAACGGCGGCGTTGTTCATGCAGGGATACCGGCGCGCCGAATTCGTATCCTAGCGCGGAAGGATCGGCGCGTTAGCTCTTGCCGATGCGAAGGGCGACGAAGCGTAAGCCGCCTTGGCCTTCCAGCAGCAGTAAAACCGATTTGCGACCGGCCTTTTCGGCCTCGGCCACCTTATCCTCAATAACAGAGGGGCCGGTGGCTTCTTGCTGGCTGATTTCGACGATCACATCACCGGGCCGGATACCCTTTTCGGCGGCCGGGCCATCGGCGTCGACCTTGGTCACGACGACGCCCTTGGCATCCTTGTCGAGCGAGTATTTTTCCCTGAGCCCCGGCGTCAGCGAAGAAAGGTTGAGTCCCAGTTTTTTGACCGAGCCTTCCTTGCCTTTCTTCTTGTCGCCGGCGGTCTTGGCGGCGACTTCGGTGGCATCATCAAGCGCATCAATGCTGGCTTTCAACGTAATTATCTTGTTGCCGCGCCAGATTTTGAGGGGAACCGATTTGCCGACTTCGGTATCGGCGACAATCCGGGGCAGGCTGCGCATCTTATCAACCTTCTTGCCGTTGAATTCGAGGATCACGTCGCCGGGTTGAATCTTGGCCTTTTCGGCCGGGCCGCCGGGAATTATATTGGCGACCAGGGCGCCCGCCGCCTCCTTGAGGCCGAGGGTCTCGGCGATTTCTTCCGTCACCGCCTGAATATGCACGCCCAGCCAACCACGCTTAACCTCACCGTGTTTGATCAACTGGCCAATCACCGGGGCGGCGACCGAGGACGGAATGGCGAAGCCGATGCCGACGCTGCCGCCGGACGGTGAGAAGATGGCGGTGTTGATGCCGATCACCTCCCCCTTCAGGTTGAACATCGGACCGCCCGAATTGCCCCGGTTGATGGAGGCGTCGGTCTGGATGAAGTCATCGTAAGGGCCGGAATTGATGTCACGGCCGCGCGCCGAAATAATGCCGGCGGTCACGGTGCCGCCAAGGCCGAAGGGGTTGCCGATGGCCATGATCCAATCGCCGACCCTGGAAACCGTGGAATCGCCGAATTTAACGCCCACCCGTTTGCCGTTCTTGGGCTTGATCTTGAGGACGGCAAGATCGGTTTTTTTGTCGCGACCGACCAATTCGGCTTTCAGTCGCGTGTTGTCATGCAGAATGACGGTGATTTCATCGGCGTCCTGGATGACGTGGTTATTGGTGACCACATAGCTTCCGTCGCTAATGATAAACCCGGACCCCAGCGACGTCGCCTTGCGGGAGCGTTCCTGCGGTTGATTGCGGTCGAAGAATTCCTTGAAAAAGTCCTCGAACGGCGATCCCGGCGGCAATTTCGGCATTTCCATGCCGCTGCGGCCTTCGACCACCTGGGTCGTCGAAATATTGACCACCGACGGCAATAACTCGGCGGCCAGATCGGCAAAGCTTTCAGGGGCGGCCTTGGCCTGGGCTATGCCGGAGGCCGCCATCAGGGTTAGCGCCAGCAGCGGGGCAAAAAGCCAATGGGTCCTGGACGGAATAAGGGCGAGGTTACTCATATCGTATAAATTCCTTAAAAATGTAGGCGGCGGATGACGCCTTAGCCTGCGATTTAATCCTATAGGGGCACCGTTTCAAGCGCGGCGGCATTATTAATGCTCCATAATTATGGTCGAACAATGGCCACTCAAGGTCATTTCATTGGCGCCCGTTCACAGACGCGTCATCCCCGCACCAGCCAGAGGATAAAAACCCCGGCCACCGCCGCGCCAAGGCCGGCGATCCGGATTCCCCCCGCCGGCTGCACCATGACCGCCGCCATCATTCTTTTCATGGCCTCGGGGAACAGGGCATAGATCATCCCCTCAATGGCGATGGCCAAACCCAAGGCAGTCAACAGGACGCTTGCAGGGTCTTCCATAAACCTCTCCGGCCCCATTGATGGTCAGGGCGATGCTACTTCTTCAGGCCCTTGGTGCCGAAGAAGCGGAAGAACTCGGAATCCGGGCTCAACACCATCGTCGTGCCTTCACCCAATGCCTCGCCGTAGGCTTCCATGGACCGGTAGAAATCGAAGAACTCGGGGTCCTGGCCGAAGGCGTCGCCGAGAATTTTGTTGCGCAGGCCTTCGCCTTGACCGCGAAGGATTTCCGCCTCGCGTTGGGCGTCGGCCAGGATGATGGTGCGATCCCTGTCCGCCAGCGCCTGGATTTTCAGCTTCTGCTCTTCGCCTTCGGCGCGCAGTTGCGACGAATAGGCGATACGGTCGGAGCGCATCCGGTTATAGACGGATTGGGCCGTTTCCTTGGGCAGGTCGGTGCGGCCGATGCGGACATCGATGACCGCGATGCCGAACTCGGCGGCTTGCGACTTCATTTGCGTGGTGATGATGTCCATCACCTGGGCGCGTTTCTTGGTCAGCATATCACCCAGAAGGATCTTGCCGATCTCGGCGCGAATGGAGGCATTGAGCCGGTTGCCGAAGAGCTGGCGGAAGTTCACGTCGGTCACCGCCCTTTTGCGGAATTCCAGCGGATCGACGATCTTATAGCGGGCGAAGGCATCGACGTTAATGCGCTTCTGGTCGAACAGGATCACTTCTTGCACCGGCGGGTCCAGATCGAGGATGCGGCGGTCATAGTATTCGACGTTCTGGACGAACGGCAGCTTGAATTGCAGGCCGGGCGTCGGCACCGTCCTGATCGGGTTGCCGAATTGCAGGATCAAGGCCTGCTGCGTCTGATGCACGGTAAACAGCGCGCTGTTGGCGACGACGCCAATGACGACCAACAGGATGCCGATGATGATAGGGGCTGTCTTATTCATTATTTGGCTCCTCCCGTGCTTTTCCCCTGGCGTTTTTGAAGTTCGGGAAGCGGCAGATACGGCACGACGCCGGAACCACCGGCACCCTTGTCGATAATCACCTTTTCGGCGCCCTTCAGGACCTGTTGCATGCGTTCCAGGAACAGCCGCCGTGTCGTCACGTCCTTGTTCTCTTTATAGGTCTTGTACACCGACAAAAAACGCTGGGCCTCACCATCGGCCTCCTTGGTGACTTTTTCCTTATAGGCCGAGGCCGCCTGGATCATGGTCTGCGATTTACCCTTGGCTTTCGGAACGATATCGTTCTTATAGGCCTGGGCTTCGTTGATGGAGCGTTCCTGGTCCTGCTTCGCCCGCTGCACGTCATGGAAGGCGTCAATGACCTCAGCCGGCGGGTCGGCTTTCTGCAATTGAATCTCGGCGATGGCGACGCCGGCGCCGTATTCATCCAGGATTGACTGCAACAAGGCCCGGGATTGCTGCTGCACCTGCTGGCGCTTGCCGGTGGTGGCGTCTTCAAGTCCGGTCTGGCCGATGATTTCGCGCATCGAACTTTCGGCGGCGATTTTGATGGTCACCTCGGGATCGCGGATATTGAACAGGAACGACGCGGCATTCTTGATCCGCCACTGGACGACGAAATCGATATCGATGATGTTCTGGTCGCCGGTCAGCATCAGGCTTTCCTCCGGCACGTCCTGGGCGCCGGAACGGCGGCTGCCCTCGCCGAGACCACGAAAGCCGACGGTAATGGTATTGGTGCGTTCCACATTCGGCTTCAGCACTTCACCGATGGGCGCGGGGAACCAATAACTCAGTCCCGGCGTCGTGTGTTTGACGAATTTGCCGAACAACAATTCAACGCCCTGCTGGCCCGGATCAACCCGGTAAAAGCCGCTGGCGCCCCAAAGGGCGGCAACCGCCAGCACAATCAATATAAGTCCGCGGGCGCCGCCGGCGCCGCCGGGCATAAACCGTTTGAAGCTCTCCTGGCCACGGCGCAGCATTTCCTCGATATCAGGAGGGCTGCCCATGGGGCCTCTGCCACCGCCGTTGCCACCGCCGCCGCCACTTCCGCCCCAGGGGCCTTGGCCACCGCCTTGTGAATTCCACGCCATACCTTATCCGTCCTTTTTTTGAGGATAAATAATAGATGAAACCTTGTAATTTAGGTTTCGTACGTTACTTCCTATATCGAACGCGGGTGCCTTACAAGGCAGCCCTGCCCCCAGCGCGGCAAACCGCCTCCTGGGGCTTTAACTTAATATGTTTTGTTTTATGGAGATTTAAAGGATGGCCGGCGTTACCAAACAAGAAATTCTCGATGCTCTCGCGAAAGTGACCGAACCGAAAACCGGGAAGGACATCGTCAGCGCCGGCATGATCCAGGGTTTACAGGTCAAAGACGGCCATGTCGCCTTTGCCATTGAGGTTGACCCGAAACAGGGCGCCCAGCTTGAGCCGATGCGGAAATTGGCCGAAGAAGTCGTCTACGCCATCAAGGGCGTGATTTCAGCGACGGTGGTGTTAACCGCGGAAACGGCTGGTGGCGGCGGCGGCGGTGCCGCGGCGCCCGCCGGG
>JAQBYB010000077.1 GCA_027624235.1 Pseudomonadota bacterium
AAAAAGAGTTTTTCAACAGCCTCGGCTAATAGCAGCCAAAATACGGACCTGTATGGCAAGCCTATATGTAGTGGGTGTCTGTGTTAACCGGATAGGCATGATATGATTATATGAAATTACTACAGGAATACAGGATAGTCAGGGTACTAAAAGTTCCATTTTTGTTCTTGACAACCCCACTAAAATATGATCTTATTCCCTATTATTTTTAAAATAGGAATGATAGGTTATGTTGCTTTCCAACCCCATGAAACCCCAGGAGAAGTTTTCGGTTCTGGCGCGAACAAAAGGAAATGACGACAAATGACGACTTTTCAGGCCCTGTTTCGGTCCAGTTTCGTTTTATCTCAATGTATTAGGGCGAAACAGGCGGTCGAAAATGACGACTTTAGGACGACATTAGGACGACTTTACGACGACATTAGGACGACATTAGGACGACTTTACGACGACATTAGGACGACAGGGGGGGACGGCTTGCGGGCCCGCCGCCACCGGCGCCAAGGCGCCGGGGCCGGTGAAGGACGGCCCGGGCTTCGGGAAACAACCGTCCCCGCCAATCCCACTTGGCAATCGGCGGTTTCTGTGTATGATCGCCTGCCAATTCGGTCAAACTGATGACTAGAGGCGGCATGACATTCCCGGAAGCCCTGACGTTTGATGATGTTCTCTTGGTTCCCGCCAAGTCCGACGTCCTGCCTGCCGACACAAACACCGCCACCCGCCTGACAAAATCCATTAATCTCGGCATCCCGCTGATTTCGGCGGCCATGGATACGGTCACCGAAAGCGGGCTTGCCATCGCCATGGCCCAGGCCGGCGGGATCGGCGTTATTCACAAGAACCTGACGCCCGAAGAACAAGCCGGTGAGGTTCACACCGTCAAAAAATTCGAATCAGGCATCGTCGTCAACCCGTTCACCATCGCCCCGCAAGCGACCCTGGCCGATGCGCTCAGGATCAAGGAAAGCCACAATATTTCCGGCATTCCGGTGGTTGAGAAGGACTCGGGCCTGCTGGTCGGTATCCTGACCAATCGCGATGTCCGCTTCGCCGATAACCTGAACCAACCGGTTAGCGAGCTGATGACCCCGCACACGGACGAAAAACCGCTGGTCACCGTCCGCGATACTATCGGCCACGAGGACGCCAAGCGACTCCTGCACCAGCATCGGATTGAAAAATTGCTGGTTGTCGATGATGACTTCCGCTGCGTCGGCCTGATGACCGTCAAGGACATCGAAAAAGCCAGATCCCACCCGAACGCCTGCAAGGACGAACAAGGGCGGCTTCGGGTCGCGGCGGCCACCGGCGTCGGCGTCAACGGCATTGGCCGTGCCGAAGCGCTGTTGGATGCCGGCGCCGATGTCATCGTTGTCGATACCGCCCACGGCCATTCCAAGGGCGTCCTCGATACCGTGACCGCGATCAAGAAACTATCCAATTACGCCCAGGTCATCGGCGGCAACATTGCCACCGCCGACGGCGCCAAGGCGTTGATCGACGCCGGCGCCGATTGCGTCAAGGTCGGCATCGGGCCGGGCACCATCTGCACCACCCGGATGGTCGCCGGCGTCGGCATGCCGCAATTTACCGCGATTCTAAACGTCGCCAAGGCCTGCCAAAAGGCGGGCATTCCGTTCATCGCCGATGGCGGCATTAAATATTCCGGCGACCTGGCCAAGGCCATCGCCGGGGGGGCGGCGTGTTGCATGATCGGATCCTTGTTCGCCGGCACCGATGAAAGCCCCGGCGAGGTGTTCCTGTACCAGGGCCGGTCCTACAAATCCTACCGCGGCATGGGCTCGTTGGGCGCCATGGCCCGCGGCTCCGCCGACCGTTACTTCCAGGAAGACGTTGCCGATAACCAGATGCTGGTGCCCGAAGGCGTCGAGGGCCGCGTTCCTCATAAAGGACCGGCAAGCAACATCATTCACCAACTGATCGGCGGCTTGCGCGCCGCCATGGGTTATACCGGCAATGCCACCATTCTGGATTTGCAGAAAAATGCCCAATTCACCCGGATCACCTCATCGGGGCTGCGCGAAAGCCATGTCCATGACATCACCATCACCCGCGAGGCGCCCAATTATCGATCCGAATCTTAATTCCAAGGATCGCTGATCATGACCCCCGGCGCCCGCCTGCAGGCGGCAATTGAGCTGCTTGAGCAAGTCTGGTCGGGCGAGGATCCCATCGACCGCCTCACCGATGGCTATTTCCGTAAACGTCGTTATGCCGGTTCCGGCGACCGCCGCACCATCCACGCGACGCTGTACGACGTATTGCGCCACCGGGCGCGCCTGGACTGGTGGATCGGACGCACCGGGTCCGCCCTGGAGCCTGGCCCGCGCACCCGCATCATCGCCGAGCTGGCGTTGGAAAAAAAATCGTCGCCACAGGAAACCAAGGCAATCTTCAACGGCGCCACCCATTGCCCCGAGCCGTTGAGCGGCGCCGAAGAAAAACTGGCCGAGGCGCTGTACGGACGCCCGCTTACCCATCCCGACATGCCGTCGCCGGTGGCGTTGGAATATCCGGACTGGATGGACCGCTCCTTGCAAGCGCTGTGGCCCGAGCGGCTGGCGCTTGAAATGTCGGCCTTGAATCAACCGGCCCCGGTTGACCTTCGCATTAACACCCTGCTATCGACGCCGGACGAAACCCGGCAATCCCTGAAAAGTGATAATATCGAGGCCGAACCGACGCCGTTGTCGCCGATCGGGCTCAGGCTGGCCGGCAAGGCCCGCCTCGCCGGGACCGCCGCGTATCGGAATGGCTGGATCGAGATTCAGGATGAAGGCTCGCAGTTAATCGCCCAGTTAACCGGCGCCCAGCCCGGCATGAAGGTCGTGGATTTCTGCGCCGGTGGCGGCGGCAAGACGCTGGCGCTGGCCGCCGCCATGGGCACCGATGGCGCCATCGACGGTCGCCTCTGGGCTTGCGATATATCGGACTATCGGCTGGAACGAATCACCCCCAGGCTGAAACGGGCGGGCGCCGAGAAAGTCCAGACCAAGGTCATCGCCGCCATCGACGATCCCTGGGTTCGCCATAACGCCGGGCGCATGGACCGGGTTCTGGCCGATGTTCCGTGCACCGGCACCGGCGCCTGGCGGCGTGACCCGGATGCCCGCTGGCGTTCCTCCCTCGACGATATGGACGACATGATCGCCGTGCAGCAGCGAATCCTGACCATGGCCCAGTCCCTGGTTAAGCCGGGCGGACGGCTGATCTACGCCACCTGTTCGCTGTTGCAGGAAGAAAATGAACGCCAACTCGCCTGGTTTCTGGAAAATCACCCTGATTACAAGCCACTCGCCATTGACCAGGTGTGGGCCGAAACCGTCGGCGGGCCACCGCCGCCGACCGGGCCTTGCCTGCGGCTCAGCCCCGCCTCGACCGGAACCGACGGATTCTTCTGCGCGGTGATGGAAAAGAGCTAATCCAGCGGACACCCGGAGGAAATCTAATGACGGCCTGTAATATTCGGAAACCGGGAAAGCGGTTTTGGGTAATTTTCTCACCCTATTTTGAGATTTCCACCGATTTTTGGCCTAAAACAGCCATAAACTGTTGCGGTTTTTAGCCGATTATACTATACCATGTTAGAAGTATGTGTGTTCTTGGTTATTTGGGGTCAAATTAGACGTTTAGTGTGAACGATTTCCAGTAAATGCACCCTCAGTAACGCGCTTCGCGATTTGTGCGGGCGTGGGATTCCGGTCCGAAATAATAAAGCAACAAGCCACTAAATCGAGATGTAGGAGTTACCCCATGGCAAGTCGCCGTAATGATAATAAGAAACCTCAATCTGATCGCCAAAATGAGCAGAAAGACAGGCCCTGCCTGATGTGCAATAAGAAATTCGTGTCTGAACATTACGGTCAGCGCGTTTGCCCGACCTGCAAGGGCACGGCGGCATGGCGTTCCGGTGGTGAAGCCGCCTAACCTTTCGTCTTTTTAAAGGACGGAGAAGACCCCCATTCCGACCGGCGATCGGACACCAACCAAAGTATCAGGTAAATGTGATGGCAGTAAAAAGCAAAAAAATGCAGTTCGATTCCGGCCGCAACCAGAAGAAAATGGAAAAAGCCTTCAAGCAGAAAACCGCCAAGAAGGCCAAGCAGGATAAGGAAAAGGCCCTGCGCCTGGCGGAACAGCAGCCGATCTAGGCATCCTGGAACTTCGGTGCTTTCCACGCTCGACCACAAAAGAACGACCCAGGTCCCCTTTCGGGGGGTCTTTCGTATGGGCCGACCGGGGCGGCGTTATCCCCGCCCCTTTATAAAAGATGCGGCGTTATCCCCGCCGTTGTTTTTCCAGATAGCGCTGGTGGTATTCCTCAGCGCGCCAAAAATCAGTGGCCGGGGTAATTTCGGTGACGATGTGCCCCTGCACGTTTCCGGATGCCTGAAGTGATTCCATAGCGGCCCGCGCCACGGCTTCCTGTTCGGGGGAATGAAAAAAAATAACGGAACGATATTGGCTGCCGGTGTCCCATCCCTGGCGGTTGAGCTGCGTCGGGTCGTGACAGGCCCAGAAAACTTCCAACAGACGCCGGTAACCGGCGCGGTCTGGCTCAAAGTCCACGTCGACGACCTCGGCATGGCCAGTCTGACCGCCGCAGACATTTTCATAGGTAGGGTTTCGGGAGATGCCGCCGGCATAGCCTACCGCCACATCATGAACGCCGTCGATGCGGCGAAAAGCCGCCTCAACTCCCCAAAAACACCCTGCCCCGAAAGTCGCTTTTTCCATTTTTTCCACCATTAATATTACCAACCGGCCCTCAGCAAACGGTCTTAAGGTGCCCCCTCATACTTGGTAACGCAACTGACATTTATCGACACATTATAATACTTAGTATTCGGCCTGCCTCGGAATAATATTGTGGCCATGTTGTTATGATTTTTCCTGCTGGCAAGTGGGGCTGGCAATCTTTACACATTGAACATTGGGGCAGGGAAGAGCCTTGCAGAGATTGCTTTCAAGGATGAAAGAAAAACAACAATGGCCGAAATCGGCGGCGATTATCTTTTAAGCCTGGCCCGCGACAAGTCGGGGAAAAGGCGTCAATTACTGGCCGAGACCATCTCGGATTTATTCGCCGGCAAAAGCAGGATTCTGTCCGAACGCGAACGGAGCCTGATGTTCGATATCCTGCACAAAATGGTCCACAACGCCGAAATGACGGTCAGACGGATCATCGCCGAGCAACTGTCTCACCTCCCCGACGCGCCACGAGACCTCATCATGCTGCTCGCCAACGACGAGGTCGAGGTCGCCTATTCCATTCTCCGCGATAGCGACGTCCTGGAAGACGAAGATCTGATCGAAGTCATCCGCTACCGCACCCAGGAACACAATCTCGCCGTTGCCATGCGCAAATCGATTTCTGAAAACATCACCGACGCCCTGGTCGAAACCGGGGATGAAAGCGTCATCACCACGTTGTTGAAAAATTCCGGCGCTTCGTTGTCATTGGCGACCATGGAGTTCCTGGTTGAGGAATCAAAACGTGTTGATGCCTTCCAGGAACCGATCCTGCGCCGAAGTGACCTCTCACCGGAACTCGCCAAACGCATGTACCTGTGGGTATCGGCGGCGCTAAGACAATTCATTTTGAGCAATTTCGACCTGGACAAGACAGCGCTCGACGACATGCTGGAAAAAACCGTCAAAGACACCGCCTTGGACTCCGCCAAGACATCCCATAACAGATCCGATGACTTGGCCGAGGAGGTTGAAAGGGAAGGCCTGGGCTTGGCCAAAATGATGATCCGGGCGCTGAAGGACGGTGAGGTGTTCCTGTTCGAAGCCATGTTCCGGCGCCTGACCGGTCTTCGCAATACGCTGGTCAAACGCATCATGTTCGAGCCCGGCGGCGAAGGTCTTGCCATCGCCTGCAAGGCAACGGGTATCAGCACCAGGGACTTTGCCACCATCTTCACCCTCAGCCGCATGACCACATCCGAAACGTCGAGCGTCGATAACACTGATACCCAGCGGATTTTGGAATTCTACGAAACAATCACCGAAAAAGCGGCAAAAGAAGCCCTGGCGCGCTGGCGCCGGGATGTTGATTACCTGAAAGCGATCCGCGAACTTACCAAGGGTCCGTAAACGCCATGGGGTTTCTGGAAAAAATCATCTCTCTGGCGGGTATTTACAATACCTGAACCGGTTTCCCGAACCGGCGCGGTGGACGCCGTAGATGTGGGAAGTCCCGAGAAAAACGTATTTCCAGGGTACTAAAAAACCTTATTTGAAGCCATTTTAAAAGGCGTTCCCGATGCCCTGGTCCTGGCCGATTCCGGCAACCTTATCGGGTTCAGGGGGTCATCCGCGACATCACCCGGCGCCTACAATCCGAACAGAATCTTCGCAACGGCCATGACGAACTGGAAAGCCGGGTCGAAGAACGAACACGGGCATTGCAGGAAAGTGAGCCGCGCTTCCGTTCGGTCATCGGCGGTTCCCCCGCCGGGATAACGCTCATGGGCACCGACGGCATAATCCTTTTGGTCAACAGGACAAGGGCCGCATGGATGCGGACCGAACCGTCGAATTTGGAATATACAACCATTCACGATATTATTCCAAAAGGCCAGGCCGAGGATGTCGAAGCCCTCGACCGCAAGGTTATCGAAAACGCCCGGTGACTTGCCGCGGCTTCGCGGCGACGGTCGGCGCTTGCGCCAAATCCGGTTGAATCTGATATCCAACGCCATCATATTCACGCCCGAAAAGGGAAAGGTGGTGGTCCTCGCGAACGTCAATAATGCCGGTGCCATCTCTATCTGTGCCTCCGATACCGGCATCGGCATTGAGCCCGCCGACATGGATAACGTGCTCATGCCCTTTAGGCAGGTCAAAGAAGCTTATGTCAGTAACCCGGGCGAAGGGTCCGGGTTGGGATTGTCCCTGGTCAATTCCCTGATGATCCTTCACGGCGGCAGCCTCGATATCGACAGCGCGCCGGGCGAAGGCACCAGAGTAACCATCAGCTTCCCGCCGCAACGCACAATGGCTAAGGTTTAATCCTGTACGATCATCGTGCCGTCGTCAGCACCGAGGGCGAGGGTTCGGCCTTCCGATAATAGACGTTTTTTCATTATAATTCAGCGCCTTAGCGTGTTGTGACGAAGATCACAGCACGACTATTGCAATAATTACATAATAGCCTGGTATTCCCTCAATACCTGGGAGGTGGACGGTGGCCGACATAACACTGACAGCAGCGACGCGATCCAACCTGTTGACGGCGCAGCGGACCGATGAGCTGAGCGCACGATCCGACCGGCGGCTGGCGACGGGGCAGCGCGTTAACAAGCCCTCCGATCAATCGATTACCTATTTCCTGGCCAAGGCCTTGAGCGACCAGGCCGGCGACCTGCTGGCGGTCAAGGACAACATCGGCCAGAGCCTCAGTCTGGTCGGCGGCGCCACCGACGATGTCAAATATTTGACCCAACTGATCAACCAGTTGAAGGCCATCGCCACCGGCGCCACCGACCAATCGCCGCAGACCCGCGCCCAACAAGCCGCCCAATTCGATGCAATCCGCGCCCAACTGGACAGCTTGGCCGCCGATTCCGGGTTCGGCGGCACCAACTTGTTGGGGGCCTCACCCGACAGCCAGAGCGTATTGTTCAATCAGGGCGGCTCATCGTCGCTGACCATTGCCGGACGGGCGTCGGATTCCGCCTCATTGGGCATCGGCACCGCCCAAGGCGCCTACAATAATTTTGCCACCGACGCCGATGTTCAGTCCGCCGTCTTCGGGTTGGACCAGGCCTTCCAGGCGCTGCGGACGACGGCGCGGACACTGGGCAGCAACGCCAGCACCCTGAACACCCGGCTGGATTTCACCGAAAGTCTGGCCAATACCCTGCAAGGCGGCGCCGCCCGCCTGACCGGCGCCGATATGAACGAGGAAGCCGCCAACGCCCTGGCCTTGAATATTTCCCGGCAATTGTCCGTGACCGGCCTGAATTTCGTTAACGCCAGCCAACAAGCCATCCAGCAACTGTTCTAGGCGGAAAACCGATGCGCCAATCCCCCACCGATGCCTATCGGCAAGTCAATAAACTAGCCCTGACGCCCCGCGCCGCCGAGGCCGAGGCCTTCACCAAGGCGGCCCGGCTTCTCCACCAGGCGCGGCAGGGCGCCTTCGACTACGCCGCCTATGCCGCGGCGCTGCGCTTTAATCAGGAACTATGGACCATCATCCAGGCGGAACAGGGCAACCAAGAAACCGCCCTGCCCGCTGATCTCCGGCGGGACACCCTCAACCTCAGCCTGTTCGTCGACAAACAGACGATCAAGGCGCTCAGCCACCCCGCAGTCGGTCACTTGGACTCGTTGATCGAAATAAACCGTTCCATCGCCCGCGGCCTGACCCCCAGGATACCCGCGGGGATTAGCCAACCCGCTTAATCACCAAAGACGTGATGTCGTCGTGCTGGGCCGCTTCACCGACGAATTCGGCAATGGCGGCGGCGACGGCGCCGGCCATGTCGCTGGGGGACTTTGCCCCGTGCCGGGACAAGGCCGCCTCCAGACGCTCCTCGCCGAACGGGTTATGCGCGGCGTTGAAGGCTTCGGTCAGCCCGTCGGTGTAAAAAAAGATCCCGGCGCCGGGATCCAGCGGCATTGCCGCCTGCTCATAGGTCTGCGCCTCATCAATGCCCAGCAGCGTGCCGCGGCCGCCTTCCAGGGCCTCGATCACGGCGGTATCGTCGCCGACACCGGGGCGCACCAGCAACGGCAGCGGATGGCCGCCGTTGGCGAACGACAGCATCCAGCGATCCCGGTCGAGCACGCCATAGAACACCGACACAAACATGCCGGGCACATCATGGCGGCACAGCAATTGATTGACCTGTTGCAGGCACCGGGCGGGACCGGCCTCATGGAAGGCCGTCGCCCGGATCAGGGTCCTGGCCACGGCCATGAAAAAGGCCGCCGGCACGCCCTTGCCGGCGACATCGGCGATGACCAGGCCCAGGTTGCCGTCCGGCAATGTGAACACATCGTAGAAATCGCCGCCCATTTCCTTGGCCGGCACGGTGTGGGCGAAAATATCGAGGCCGCCGACGACCGGAAAGGTCTGCGGCAGGATGCGGCGCTGGATTTCGCCGGCGATCTCGACCTCGCGGCGGATCGCCGACAGCTCGGTTTCGTTTTTCCAGTTTGCGCGGCGGCGCTCACAGACCCGGTAGACCCGCTCCAGGGTTTCCGACAACTCATCGGCGTCGACCGGCTTGACCAGAAAGTCCGACGCGCCGCGTTTCAGCGAAAGCCGCAGCAGCTCCAGGTCGGGCGCGGCGGCAAGCGCGATCCGCGGCAGCCGGGCGTCCTTGGGGTCCAGCTTCAAAAACAGGTCGATGCCGCTGATGGTGCCTGAATCGATGGCGACGATGGCGATATCCAGGTCATCGCGGGCGCTCAACGCCGCAATCGCCGCCGCATCGGACGCCGCGAACACGAATTCATGGTCGCCGCCGCCGTTCCGGAACATGTCGGCTATCGCCGGATCGTCGTCAATCACCAGGGTTTTGGCCATCTATCCCTCTTTTCCGCCGGGAGTATCCTTGGCTGCCCGGCGCGCGTCAACGCCGCCGCCTATTTTGGCTGGGTTCTTGACGCCGCCGCCCGCGAGGCCCACATTTAGGACGTTCCAAGGGGAGCCCCGGCAAGGGGCTGAGAAGCCGACGGCCCACCGGAGCCTAAACCGGGACGGGCAGCGCGGCGACCCTAAGAACCTGCTCCGGGTCATGCCGGCGAAGGGATAGGAGTCCAACCATGAACGTCATCAGTAAACCGAAAACTTCCGACATCACCACCGGGCCGCTGCCGGCCAGCCGCAAGATTTACGTAGGCGGCGAGATTCACCCCGATATCCGGGTGCCGATGCGGGAAATTTCCCTGCATGAAACCGCCAACGAGCCGCCGGTGCTGGTTTACGACACCTCCGGCCCCTATACCGACCCCGCCGAGACCATCGACATCGAGGCCGGGCTGAAGCGCCTGCGCCAGCCGTGGATACTGGCCCGTGGCGACGTCGAGGAATACCAAGGCCGCGCCGTCAAGCTCGAGGACAACAACGCCAGCGGCGAGAAGCTGGTGCCGGAATTCCCAAGCCGCCATAAGCCCCTGCGCGGTATTAACGGCGCCGCCGTCAGCCAGGTCAAATACGCCCGCGACGGCATCATCACCCCGGAAATGGAATTCATCGCCATCCGCGAGAATATCGGCCGCCAACACGACCCCGCCTCGGCACAAGCCATCATCGCCGCCGGCGAAAGCTACGGCGCCGCCCTGCCCGACTATGTGACGCCCGAATTCGTCCGCGGCGAAGTCGCCAGGGGCCGCGCCATCATCCCCGCCAACATCAACCACCCGGAACTGGAACCGCAGATCATCGGCCGCAATTTCCTGGTCAAGATCAACGCCAACATCGGCAATTCGGCGGTGACCTCGTCGGTCGCCGAGGAAGTCGACAAAATGGTGTGGGCGACGCGCTGGGGCGCCGACAACGTCATGGACCTCAGCACCGGCAAGAACATCCACAACATCCGCGAATGGATCATCAGGAATTCGCCGGTCCCCATCGGCACGGTGCCGATCTACCAGGCGCTGGAAAAGGTCGAGAGGGCCGAGGACCTGACCTGGGCAATTTTCCGCGACACCATCATCGAGCAGTGCGAGCAGGGCGTCGATTATTTCACCATCCACGCCGGCGTGCGGCTGAAATACATCCACCTGACCGCCGACCGCGTCACCGGGATCGTCTCGCGCGGCGGCTCGATCATGGCGAAATGGTGCCTGGCGCATCACCAGGAGAACTTCCTCTACGACAATTTCGAGGAACTCTGCGAGATCATGGCCGCCTATGACGTCTCCTATTCGCTCGGCGACGGCCTCCGCCCCGGCTGCGTCGCCGACGCCAATGATGCGGCGCAATTCCTGGAGCTCGACACCCAGGGCGAGCTCAACAAAATCGCCTGGGAGAAGAACGTCCAGGTCATGAACGAAGGCCCCGGCCACGTGCCCATGCACAAGATCAAGGCCAACATGGAAAAACAACTGGACGTCTGCGGCGAAGCGCCGTTCTACACGCTCGGCCCCCTGGTCACCGACATCGCGCCCGGCTACGACCACATCACGTCGGGCATCGGGGCGGCGATGATCGGCTGGTTCGGCACCGCCATGCTGTGTTACGTGACGCCGAAGGAACACTTGGGCCTGCCCGACCGCGAAGACGTCAAGACCGGCGTCATCACCTATAAGATCGCCGCCCACGCCGCCGACATCGCCAAGGGCCACCCCGGTGCTCAAAGTCGGGACGACGCCTTAAGCCGGGCGCGCTTCGAGTTCCGCTGGGAGGACCAGTTCAACTTAGGCCTCGACGCCGAAACGGCGAAAGACTTCCACGACCGCACCATGCCCAAAGACGCCCACAAGACGGCGCATTTTTGTTCGATGTGCGGGCCGAAATTCTGCGCCATGGAAATCACCAACCAGGTCCGCGAGTATGCCGCCACCGGCATGGCGGAGATGGCCGAGAAGTTCGAGGCAGAAGGTGGGGAGCTTTATCAAGAGGCGCGGACGGGCGTCACCGACCGGCTCGGTGCGGAAAATAACGCCCGGACAGGGACTAATAAAGAGAGCTTTGTCGAGGCGGAGAAAAAGCCCGCCGCCGAGTGATGGCGGGCTTGTCGTCGCGATGTCGTCCTAATGTCGTCCTAAAGTCGTCCTAAAGTCGTCACGATGTCGTCCTAAAGTCGTCATGAAGTCGTCATTTTCGACCCCCAAAATCATACTAACCTATTGTTTTTGCACGCTTCTAGCCGCCAATAGGGGCTGAGATGTCGTCATTTGTCGTCATTTGCAAATTACTCCGTCAAAGAGACGCAACAAATGTCGCGCCCCCGCGATATCGCCACGGGTGGAAATTTTACGCCGCCGGTTTGCATCACCATACTCTGACACCCACCGACAAGGATTCACCTTGTTAAAGAGCATGAAATATATTAGAACAAATATAGAACATTTTTAAGAGGATGTCAAGGGCCTCGACGCCGAAACGGCGAAGGACTTCCACGACCGCCCCCTGCCCAGGGACGCCCACAAGACGGCGCACTTCTGTTCGATGTGCGGGCCGAAGTTCCGCGCCATGGAGATCACCAACCAGATGCGCGAGCACGCCGCCACCAGCATGGCGGAGATGAGCGAGAAGTTCGAGGCAGAGGGGGGGGGGACTTTATAAGGAGGGGTTTTCGGCGAAGGGAGACGGCAAGACTGAGGCGGCGGAGTGACCCTGAGTCGGCGTTCTCACCTAAAGCGGACCTATTTCAGGACCGGCGCATATATCTGCTTATGACCCAAAGCGGAACTTCGGCGCACTATGTAGCGAAGGTGATGTTAACGTGATTGTTAAATTTCATGGGGCTCAACTTCAATAACTTGTTTTAGGCGTTCAAAAGCCTCTGCCCGATAACCTCTATGAGGGCTTAACACCAAAAACAAAGAAGAAAAGCGAGTGGTCGGGTGACTTTTTAAAACGTGAAGCGAAGGTATATGAATTTGAAGCCATACTAAAATCACATTCTTATTTTTTACGAAAGGGCCCGTAAAATCATAGGTATTTTTAATTTCTTTTAATTTATCCTGAATTACATCTCTGCAATGTTCATAAGTCATCCCCCAAGTTAATCCTTGGTGAGGGAAGGCCAATTTTGTAACATCAAATACAGCAATACCTAAATCTTTAGAAAGAAATCACAGTACCCGACTTAACGGGATAAACACCTGAAGCGATTCATATTTTGAGATTCTCTATCGAAGGA
>JAQBYB010000078.1 GCA_027624235.1 Pseudomonadota bacterium
CACGACTGGGATTGAACCAGTGACCCCCTCGATGTCAACGAGGTGCTCTCCCGCTGAGCTACGCGCCCTTAGTCTTATGCGTCTTATGCTCTCGCTTAAACTCTCAAGCCCGGCGTTTTACCGCCCGCGGGCGGTCTTGGCAAGGCAGCCGATAGGCGTTTAAGGTATCGGTCGATGCTTTGCCGTTCCGGGCAGCCGGAACGAAAGGCCGTTTCAGTAAGGATCGTACGCCTTGACCGCACCCGATGACAGTGCCCAGACCCTGCTTGAGGAACCGGCAAGCGGCGCCACCCCAGGCCCGCTACCGGCTTGGCGGGTGCTGGCTCCGAACATCCAAACCGCGCCGGTGGTCTTTGCCTCGCCCCATTCCGGGCGCGATTATCCACCGGAATTCATCGCCGCGTCGAAACTCGGTATGCTCAAGCTACGGCAATCGGAAGACGCCTTCATGGACGAGGTCTTCGCCGCCGCCCCGGATTGGGGGGCGCCGCTATTGTGTGCGCAGTTCCCGAGGGCCTATGTGGATGCCAACCGCGAGGCCTTCGAACTCGACCCGGAGATGTTTTCCGACCCGCTGCCCGATTACGTCAACACCTCGTCGCCGCGCATTGCCGCCGGCCTGGGCACCATTGCCCGGGTGGTCACCGACAGCGAGCCGATTTATGACGCGCCGCTTCGCTTCGCCGACGCCAAGCGGCGGATTGAATCCCTTCATCAGCCCTATCACCAGGCGCTAAAGGAATTGGTGGAGACGACCAAAAAGCGCTTCGGCGGCTGCCTGTTGATCGACTGCCATTCGATGCCGTCGAGCCAGGACGACCGTAAGGATGGCGGAGCGCCGAAAACCGGCACCGGCACCAAGCCGTTCGATGTTGTCCTCGGTGATTGTTTCGGCACCGCCTGTGCGCCGGCGGTTACCGACATTGCTGGGCAGGCATTTGTGGCGATGGGGTTCACCGTCGCCCGCAACAAGCCGTATGCCGGCGGTTTCACGACCCGCCATTACGGTCGCCCCAAAGACGGCGTCCACGTGCTGCAAATTGAAATCAACCGCGCGCTCTACATGGATGAAAAACGCGTCACCCGCGGCGCCGGTCTGCCCGGACTGAAACGCCGCATCGAAGGGCTGTTGCGGGCCCTGGTCAATATCGACGCGGCCATCTTGGAAGCGGTTTGAGCCTTCCATGAGCATCGACGCGGAGCCGGCAGAAATCCTGATCCGCGATGTCGCCGACGCGGACATGCAGGCGATTCAGGACATCTACGCCCACCACGTGCTGGAAGGCCTCGCCAGTTTCGAAGATACGCCGCCGGATCTGGCCGAATTGACGAGACGCCGGGACGCCCTGTTGGATGCCGGATATCCCTATATCATCGCCGAGGCGGAAGGCAGGGTGCTGGGCTATGCGTACGCGGCGGCCTACCGCCCGCGCCCGGCCTACCGCCATACCGTGGAGAATTCCGTTTACGTGGACAGGGCCACCCACAGACGGGGAATCGGGACGCGGCTGTTGGAACGGCTGATTGAACGATGCACGGAATTGGGCTTCCGCCAGATGATTGCCATTATCGGTGATTCCGATAACGCGCCCTCGATCGGAATGCATGCCCGATGCGGATTCAAAAAGACCGGTGTTCAGGCCTCCGTCGGCTTCAAGTTCGGTCGTTGGGTCGATCAGGTCATCATGCAGCGGCCCTTGGGCGGCGGCGACGAAAGCCTTCCCGACTCCTGAAAAAAGTAGGGCCGTGCAACTAGCACGGCCCGAGTATTGGGAGGAAACATCCAAGAATTGCAACGTCGGAAAGTCTTCGGTCGAGGACCGGCTTTTCGTATGTTGCAGCGCAGAATATAAACCACAGGACAAATGCGGTCAATAACAATATCACTTTATTGAATATGTACTTCCCGCCCCCCTTAACGAATGCATCAACACATTGTTATCAAAGAAAGTATTACTGTTTTTTTGAATTTCACCCGATCCCCTTCCTGTTGGCATAAACATTGCGAGGTCTAAACCGGATTGGGGAAATCAACGCGGGTTTTGGAGACGTTAAGGTGAGAAGGCTGTTTAAAAGTATCTGGTATTGCATAGCGGCAGCGGCCCTGCCGGGGTTCGCTCCCGCTTTGGCCAATCAGACTCAACCCATTGATAACACTTGGAATTTATGCGCCGAACAGACATTGGCCACGGAACGCCGGACGGCTATTCCCCGCCACCTGCTGGGCGCCATATCGCTGGCCGAATCGGGGCGCTGGAACAAATCCAAGCAGGAAAATGTTGCCTGGCCATGGACCGTAACCTCCGGTGGCCAAGGCCGCTACTTCGACACCAAGGCCGAGGCCCTGGCTGAGGTCGAAATCCTGCTGACCAAGGGCGTTCGCAACATCGATGTCGGCTGTATGCAGATCAACCTTTTTTACCACAGCGGCGCTTTTGAGACCCTGGACGAAGCGTTCGACCCCGGCGCCAATACCACGTACGCCGCCACCTACCTGAAAAACATGTTTTCAGCGACCGGCGATTGGACCGAGGCCGCCGGCTATTACCACTCGATGACGCCGGAACGAAACGGTCCTTACAAGAAAAAGGTGCTGAATTTCTGGCGTCGGCAAGGCGGCGACCCGACCCCGGACACCGACCTCGCCGAGCGCACGCCGGAGGACAAACCCTTCGCCGGCATCTACGCGCCCCTTGACCACGCCCGCATGGCCCAGTTGAACGCCCGCTTCAAGGACCGCAAGGAAACCGACAAGGCCGCGCCCGGTGTGCGCTCAAAAACCGAAGACCTGAAGGCGACCGCAGAACGCCAATTGAATGAATGGCGCGAGGCCCGGTCAAGGGGTCTCGGCATGGCCCATCTTGTCGCCATGCGCCGGGCGGAAATGGAAATCAACCGAAAACGCAAAATGGATCGCCTCGGCAGTGGCGACAAAAAGGAAACCTTCGCCGCCAAACGCGCCCGGCAATTGAAGGATTGGCGCCTCAAGATTTCCGGCCAGGGCGTCAATACGGCAAGGCTTGCCTTTCAGGCGCCACCGCGAAAACTTTCGGTAACCGACATGGCCGCCAACGCCGCCGGGGCATCGGTGCGCTAGTTATTTCACCTTTTCGCTGCTGGAACGGACATTTCCCGCAAGAATGTGAAGCAGTTTGCCGATAAACAGGTTGGCGTCGTCAAGCTTGGCATTGAACTGTTGTCGGGTGATCACATAGACGACCAACGGGCCGCCGACGGCACGGGCCGACGCCATTCGCGGTTGGTCATCGATCAGCGCCATTTCGCCGAACATCGCCCCTTCTTTGAGAGTCCCCAAAATCACATCCCGAGGGGCGTCTGCCTCTTCCCGAAAGGACTTAAAAATATCGACGGTTCCGGATTTGATGATGAACGCCTCTTGCGCGGTTTCACCTTCACGAAACACGAAGCCGCCATCAATAATCGATTTTTCCTTGCCGGGTTTAAAAGCTACCGAACGGCGATTACCCTTACGCTGGTTATCCTTGCCGCGCTGGTCTTTGGTGTTATCGGCCATCCTAATATCCTTCAACAAGACATTCACACGGTTGAAGTTAACACCTTATACGTGTTCCGTTGGGATCACTATAATTCAGAGTGTTTCGAACGCCGCTTCCGCTGTCATCGCCAGCCGGCCCTGGTGATCGAGCGCCCACAGTGAAGCCTTGCCGCCGTCTTTCGTCGGCGCACCGGCAATCGTAAACGGGCCGAGGTCGAAAATCGGCCCGCGCGCCCGGTAATCGAACCGCGCCAGACGCCTCCCCGAAGCCTGACGGCGGCACAGGTCCATCAACAAGGTCGCAATCAACGGCCCGTGCACGATCAAGCCGGGATAGTCCTCTTCCTTGGTGACGTAGTCGCGGTCGTAATGGATGCGGTGGCCGTTGAAGATCAACGCCGAATAGCGGAACAACAGCACCGGGTCCGGTTCAATCACGCGCCTCCAAACGGCGTTTCCCGGCGCCGCCGACGGGCTGGCGGTGGTGGCGCCGCCATCCCGGGGGCCGCCTTGGGGCGGATCGCCGCGATAGACGATATCGTGTTCCTCCTCGATGGCGAGCCCGCCGGGACCGGAAATCCGGTGGCGCACGACAACGAACACCAACGGCCCGCTGTTGCCGTCCTTTAAGGCCACGTCGATGATTTCAGAGCGCCGCGTGATGTCGTCACCGATGTGCAGCGGGGCCAGAAAGCGAATTCGCCCGCCCGCCCACATGCGCCTCTCGAACGGCACCGGGGGCAGAAAATTCCCCTTTTTGGCATGGCCGTTGCTATCCAATTCCGATTGCCGAGTGCGCGGCAGAAAATACAACCAATGGCCCGCCGGCGGCACCGGGTCGCCGGCTTGGGGTTCGGGATCGTCGCGGTCGAGCGTCGCCGCCAGCGATGCCAACGGCGCCGCCGTCACCACGTCGGCGGCATCCTCGGTGCGCCCGATCCATTGCCGTAAATGATTTATATCAAGGCTCAATATCGAAACTCCGTGTTTACTCGGAAGTGGTTCTGGACCATTCATAGCAAGGATAAATGAAAATGACCAAACCGATGACGCCCAGATGACGCCCAGATGACGCCCAGATGACGCAAAGACTGACCGCCTTTCTATCCTACGGGTTCCGGCCGTTTTTCCTGTTCGCCGGGCTGTACGGCGTTGTCGGCATGGCCGCGTGGTTGGCGTTGATCGGCCTCAACACCGAGGCCGCTTCCCTGAGCGCCGATTTTCCGCCGAGCCAATGGCATGCCCACGAAATGCTATTCGGATACACCACCGCCGTCTTTGCCGGCTTCCTGCTGACGGCGGCGCCCGGCTGGACCCGGCGGGCGCCGATTGCGGGGGGGCCGCTGG
Organism: Pseudomonadota bacterium; assembly: GCA_027624235.1. Taxonomy (GTDB): domain Bacteria; phylum Pseudomonadota; class Alphaproteobacteria; order Rhodospirillales; family Casp-alpha2; genus Casp-alpha2. The sequence goes on from JAQBYB010000078.1 coordinate 4,865, forward strand.
CGTTGCTGGCCGTGGTCTGGGTATCGGGGCGCGCCGCCGTCTGGTTGTCCGCTTATTTGGCGCCGACGCTGGTCGCCGTCATCGACCTTTCATTCCTGGTCTTGCTGTTCGGGCTGGTGTTCACGACCCTGACCACGGGCAGCAAGCGTCACCTGGTCTTCCTGGGCGTCTTGGCTCTGTTGTTCTCCGCCAACGCAATGGTGCATCTGGAACGGCTCGGCTTTACCGGGAACAGCGCCGGCGCCGGGCATTTGCTGGCCCTCGATACCTATATCGTCCTGATCACCGTCATCGGCGGCCGGGTGGTGCCGGCGTTCACTCGCAATACGCTTCGCCGCGACGGAGACGACGACCCCTTGCCGCCCCGGCCCTGGCTTGACCGGATGGCGATCCTGTCGGTGGTGGCGGTGCTGGTCGCCGGCCAGGTTGCCGACGATGACGCATTACTGGGGGGATTGGCGGTGGCCGCCGCCCTGATCAACGGATTGCGGCTGGTTGGATGGCGGGGGTGGCGCATCCTCGATCAGCCGATCGCCTGGATCCTGCATCTCGGTTATGGCTGGATGGTCGCGGGGCTGGCCTTCAAGGGCGTGGCGCTGCTCAGCGGTACTATCGCCGAGACGACGGCGCTGCACGTGTTGACCATCGGCGCCGTCGGCTCGATGACCTTGGGCATCATGACCCGCGCCGGGCTCGGCCATACCGGGCGGGCGCTTCGGGTCACCCCGGCGATCACCTTTGCCTATCTGGCGGTGTCGGCGGCCGCCGTGATCCGCGTCGGCGGACCGTTGTTGCTGCCGGATTACTATACCGCCGTCATGGTCGGCGCCGGGGTCAGTTGGTGCGCGGCGTTCGCGGTGTTCTCATGGGTCTACTGGCCGATCTTGACCCGCCCCCGCCTCGGCCAGGAATAGAGCAAGCATTCATGAGGAGGAGGACCTATGGACTACGACTTTTGGGCGAATGTGATCGGCATGATCCATGCCATGGTCGTTCTGTTCATCGTCGGCGGGCTGGCGCTGATCCTGGCCGGGTGGGCGGCGGGCTGGGGATGGACACAGAACCGCGTCTTTCGCTTTGCCCACCTGGCGGCCATCGGGTTCGTCGTCGTCCAGCAATGGCTGGGGGCTTGGTGCCCGTTGACCCTGTGGGAGAGCGAGCTGCGCCGTAAGGGAGGCGGCGGCGGTTATGAGGTCGGGTTTATCGAGTATTGGCTGAACACCCTGCTTTATTATTCGGCGCCGGCCTGGGTGTTTACGCTTGTCTATACGGCCTTCGGCCTGGCGGTGGCGGCAGCCTTCTTCTATTACCCGCCCGGGAAGAGACCGCCAAGCGGCGGCGGCCAAAACATGCACTCATAAATGCCGTCGTGATTATTTTCCGGCCTGCCGCACTGGTGCTTGCCAAGAACCAGGGCTTCAAATCCTTTAATTTCTGGCGGCCTTCCCCGGCAGCTTTCCGATCAGCTTGTGCAGTTCCAGGGCGACAAAGCCGGGTAACAGGCATGGCAGGATGACCCACCACCATTCGGCGGGAAAGGGAGCCGTCCGAAAGACGACCGAAACGGCGGGAATGAAGGTGGGCAGCAAACGGGTCAGAATGCTGAACAGGATGCCGAACAACAGCCACGTGTTGGTAAAGGGGCTGAAGCTGAAAGCGGACTGGTGGACCGACCGGGCGCTGAGCACGAAGCCGAAGTGAACCATAAGCACGGCCCAGAAAGCGGCCGTCTGGGCCTGGGTCAAAAGCAGCGGGTCGGTCAGCACGCCGTCGACCACGGCCGAGGCCCCGAAGTGGTGGTAAACGAGAAACGTCGGCACCGATATCGCCAGTCCGATCAAGACCACCCGTTGCAGGAAAAGCGCGTTGGCGATCCGGGCTTTCGGGTCGCGCGGCGGGGTCGACAGGATGTTCCGCTGTTTGGGCTCCATCATCAGGGGCATGGTCAGGAAGACGGAATCCAGCAGGTTGACCCACAATATCTGCACCGGCTCCAGGGGCAGGCGAATGGCGAAAAGGGGAATGAACGGCGCCAGCAGGACGGCGCCAAGCACAAGCAGGGCCTGTCCCCCGTTTGTCGGCAGGGTATAGAGGATGGCTTTTTCCAGATTGTTCCAGGCGTGCCGCCCCTCCTCGACGGCGCCGACGATAGTGGCGAAATTGTCGTCCGTCAGCACCATGCCGGCAGCTTCCTTGCTGACCTCGGTGCCGGTGATGCCCATGGCGATGCCGATGTCCGCCGCCTTCAGTGCCGGCGCGTCGTTGACGCCGTCGCCGGTCATCGCCACCACGTGGCCCCGTTCCTGCAATTGCCGGGCGATCCGAAGCTTGTGCTCGGGTGCGGCGCGGGCGAATACGGAAACGCGCGGCACCGCGTCCAGCAGGTCCTCATCGCTCATCACGGCCAATTCCTCTCCGGACAGGACCTGTTCGTCTGCGCTGTCGATGATCCCTAACTGTTTTGAGATGGCCTTGGCGGTCAGCACATGATCGCCGGTGATCATCACGGTCCTGATGCCGGCGCCCTTGCAGTTGCCGATCGCCTCTATGGCCTCGTCGCGGGGCGGATCGATCATTCCTTGCAAGCCTAGGAAAGTGAAACCGCCCAGCTTTGTCCTGTCCAGGGACGTCTCCGCCTTCGGCACCAGCTTCATGGCCATGCCGAGAACCCGCAAGGCCCCGCGGGCCATCTCGCCAGCCTTCTCGTGGACGGCTTCGCCGTCCAAGCTCTCCGGGCCCTGGGGGCCAAGTTGGTCGCCGCAGAAGGTCAATACCCGCTCGGGTGACCCCTTAAGGTAGATCACATTGTTCTCCGACCCCGGGTGCAAGGTGGCCATGAACATATGCTCCGAATCGAAGGGAATTTCGTCGAGCCTTTCGAGCTTTTTCTTAACAAGGAGTTTGGCGGCGGACACGGCCAGGGCTCCCTCGGTGGGGTCGCCGATGACCATGTAGCGCCCGCCTTTCTCGATAATGGAGGCGTTGTTACAGTGGAGTCCGGTCGTTAGCGTTTCACGAAGGGCTTCACCGATCAGGGCCGGGGGAACCGCCTTGCCCTTATGGGTCAGTTCTCCGGTCGGCTCGTATCCGACGCCGCTCAATTCATAATCTTGGGCCGCGGTGTGAAGGCGGGTCACGGTCATCTCGTTCTTGGTCAGCGTTCCGGTCTTGTCGGAACAGATGACGGTCGTGCAGCCGAGCGTCTCGGCCGCCGGCAGCTTTCGGATCAGGGCGTTCCTTTTCGCCATGGCGGTGGCCGCCAGGGCGAGAATGGCGGTGATGATCATCGGCAGCATCTCGGGGATCGCCGCGACCACCAGCGAAACCGAGGCCAGGAAGCTGTAGATCATTGAGTAGCCAAGCAGACTCCCGAGGACAAAATTGACAAAGCCGACGCCTAGAATGGCGATGATCAGGACCTTGGTGAAAGCGGTCATTTTCCGCTGTAGGGGGGTCTCGTGGGTAGGAGTATGGCGAACCAGGGCGGCGATCTTACCGAATTCGGTTTTCTCGCCGGTCTCAACGACCACGCCCAAGGCCGAACCGCGGGTCAGGAAGGTGCCGCTAAAGGCGATGCAGGACTGGTCCCCCGGCGACAGATTGGGCCTATCCAGAGGGGCGACATGCTTTTCCACCGGCACCGATTCCCCGGTCAGCACCGACTCGTCGACCGCCGCTTCTTGGCTGTGGAAAATCCTGAGGTCCGCTGGGATCTTGTCCCCGCCGTTGAGCACCACCACGTCCCCGGGGACTAGGTCAGATGTGGGAACGATGCTCCGCATGCCGTCTCTCAGCGCCGAGCATTCCGAGACGATCATTTTCTTCAAGGCCAGCAAGGCGCTTTCGGCCTTACCCTCCTGGAAGAAGCTGAGCAGAACATTCAGCAAGACCACGCCCAGAATGACCAGGGTGTCGGCCAGCAAGTCACCGCCCATCAAGGTCATGACGCCGGTCGTCGCGACCGCCGCCAGAAGGATATAGATCAACAGGTTGTGAAACTGCCGCAGGAACCGGGCGAACGGGCTGACCTTCTTGATCTTGAACGCGTTAGGGCCATAGCGCGCCATCCGCGCCGTCGCTTCCTGGGATGAGAGGCCTTCCTCGCTTGCGCCGAGGCGCTCAAACGTCTGCTCGATGGAAAGTTGATACCATTCCGCTTTCTCTTGTTTCATCATCGCCGCCTTTCAAACCGTTTTTTCCGGAGCGCGTTTTTAAGTCGTGGCGCCGGCGGGAACCTCTTTATGTTCCTTTGATGAATATGGTCCGGTCTGGAGTTTGCACTCGACGGAAACCGCGCTCATGCTCCCAATGACAGACTCACCACCCCGCCTGTGGGCCTCAGCAAGTCGGTTGCGGCGGCGCGGGCATGGATGTCCGGCACAAATGGGAATATAGCGGTTGATCCCCGTGGACACCTTGACCTGAGTCAACGCCGATCATGCGTAACGGTGGCCGGGGCGGCTAGAACGAACGCGGCAGGCCGAGCACGTGTTCGGCGATATAGCTGAGTATCAGGTTGGTTGAGATCGGCGCGACCTGATACAGCCGGGTTTCGCGGAACTTGCGCTCGACATCATATTCCTCGGCGAACCCAAAGCCGCCGTGGGTTTGCAGACACATGTCGGCGGCGGCCCAGGACGCATCCGCCGACAATAGCTTCGCCATGTTGGCTTCCGGGCCGCAAGGCGCCCCGGCATCAAAAAGCCCGATCGCCTTTTGCACCATCAGGTCGGCGGCTTCGGTGGCGGCATAGGCCCGCGCAATGGGAAACTGGATGCCCTGGTTCTGGCCGATGGGACGGTCGAAGACTTGACGCTCACCGGCATAGGCGGTGGCTTTTTCGATGAACCAGCGGGCGTCGCCGATGGCTTCCGCCGAAATCAGAATTCGCTCGGCGTTCAAGCCATCCAGCAAATACCGGAAGCCCTTGCCTTCTTCACCGACAAGGTTTTCGGCAGGCACCCGCAAATCGTCGAAAAAGACCTCGGTGGTGGCGTGGTTGAGCATGGCTCGCAAGGGCTTGATGCTGAGCCCCTTGGACTTGGCGTCCTGCATATCGATGATGAACACCGACATGCCGTCGTGGGGTTTTTCGCCGGCATCGCGAGGTTGGGTGCGGGCCAGCACCAGCATCAGGTCCGAATGTTCGGCCCTCGACGTCCAAACCTTCTGGCCATTGATGACATATTCGTCACCGTCGCGGACCGCCGTGGTGCGAATGCGGCTGGTGTCGGTGCCGCTGGTCGGTTCGGTCACGCCAAACGCTTGCAGACGCAGGTCGCCACTGGCGATTTTTGGCAGGATGGATTTTTTCTGCGCCTCCGATCCGTGCCGGAGCACGGTGCCCATAATGTACATCTGGGCGTGGCAGGCGCCAGCGTTGCCGCCCGAATGATGGATTTCACCCAAGATCGCGGCGGCCTCGGAAATGCCGAGCCCACTGCCGCCATAAACCTCGGGGATCAGAACGGCCAAGTATCCGGCATCGCTCAACGCGCCGACGAAGTCCGTCGGATAGGCGCGGTCGCGGTCGCATTGCCGCCAGTATTCGCCGGGAAAGCCCTTGCACAAGGCCCGGACGGCGTCGCGGATTTCGGGGTGTGTCTCACTCATCGCCGCAAGGATACCCGCCCCGCAGCCGCAACACTAGATGTGATGTCCACCAAAAACCGGGACTTTTTTTATCTCAGCGCGTCACCGAGCCGCCGGCGGAAAGAAAAATGGCAACGGTCTGAAGTCCCACCGCCAGGCCGCGACCCCATCCCGACAGCCGTTCTTCCATCACCCGGCGCATTTGCGCCCGTTGCGCCGACTGGCGTGAGCCGTTGCTGATGGCGATCTGATGGCCCTCCTCATGCAGGCGCATGTACCCCGGCCGGTCTCCGGCGGGGAAATCGGGGTGAAAATGAAATGCCGTCAACGCCTTATTGGCGCGCTGAAGATTGGAAAACGCCATGACCTCATCGCGTCCGAGATCAAACTTCTTCATCACCATGGGCGACGCATCAAGGCCGCGTTTGGTGACTTTGTAGCCGTCGTCGTATTCCTGGGAAAACTCAATCAGCCATTCCGAATCATGGTCCCTCATCGTCTCTCTCCCTTAGAAAGATGGTGCCAGCCCACGGAACATCCGCAGGTGGTTCGATTCCCAGGTTTTATGTAAAGTTCCCACGCCACCGTTGCTGATGTGGCTGTCCACCTATTTGCCGGGTTGGCCCGCGAAGCCCGGCCAGGGGGCTTGAGGAAGGGAATACTGAAACGATTGAGGCCTGACAACTAGAAAATTATCTTTATTCCCGCGACCGTCGGCGAGGGGCGCACAAGGCCGTGGCGCGGCCTTTGATTCCAATGCCTTATTCCAAAGCCACCATTCACAAGGCCGGGAAGAAAAAGAGCCACCTCATGGCTTAGAGCTTGGAATAATCCACGGGTTGGCCTTTTTTCAGGAATTGGGTCATCGGCGGCATCGGTGATTTGAGGCCGCTGGCCGTGTTGAATACGGCCACCCGATCATGTTGGCCGACCCGTCCGGCGTCCCGTTCCATTTCAAGAGCGACAAGGCAGGCCGCCCCTTCGGGGCAGATATGAAGGCCCTCCTCGGCGCACACTCTGGCCCGGGTTTCGTGCACGGCGTCATCGTCTACGGCGGTGCCGAATCCGCCCGACTCATAGAGAACGTCCAACACCATCTTGCCGCCCAGGGGATTGGGCACACGCACCCCGTGAATGTCCGTGGTGACGTCGCCCCAGGGCTCAACATCCCGTGCGCCGGCGTTGAAGGCCTTGACGATGGGGCCGCAGCCGGTGGATTGCACCGCCACCATTTTCGGCAGCGGGCCGTCAATCCAACCGATCTTTTTTAGTTCCTCGAAAACCTTCCACATGCCGATCAGGCAGACGCCGCCACCGGTCGGAAAAAAGATCACGTCGGGCAGGGTCCAGCCGTATTGCTCGGCCAGTTCCAGGCCCATGGTCTTCTTGCCCTCGACCCGGTAGGGCTCCTTTAAAGTGGTGAGGTCGAACCACCCCATTTCCTCGGTCCCGTCGGCGACTATTTTGGCGCAGTCGCCGACCAGACCCTCGACCCGCCACGCCTTGGCGCCGTGAAAGGCGATTTCACTGGCCGTGACCTCAGGGGTATCGGCGGGGGTAAAGACGTACGATTCAATTCCGGCACGGGTGGCATACGCGGCAAGCCCGGAGCCGGCATTGCCCGCCGTCGGAATGGCGATGCGCTTAACGCCGAAGGCCTTGGCCATGCTGACCGCGACCGCCATGCCCCGGCCCTTAAATGACCCGGTCGGCAGGCGGCCTTCGTCCTTAATCATGACTTCGTCCACGCCCAATCGTTTTTCCACCGTCGGCACCCGAACCAACGGCGTCGTGTTTTCGCCCAAACTGATCACTTCCACGTCCGCACCCAGCGGCAGGAATTCCCGATAGCGCCACATGTCGGGGGGGCGGGCGGCCACGGTCTGTTTATCGACAGCAGCGCCCAGGGCATCCAGGTCATAACGCACGACAAGCGGCGCACCAGCCTTGGACAGCCCAAGAAGTGTGTCCTTGGGATGATGTTCGCCGGTTTTTGAACATTCCAGATGCGTGACGAAAGGAGAATGAACAATCTTCTTCATGTTGTTATCCCTGCCAGATTGGCGATTTGGTTATCGCAATTTAGTCAATTTTCCCACTTGCAGGCAAATCATCACAGGAAAAACACATTTCGGGCAAGCAAATGTCACTTTGCCAAGCTTTAATGCCAACTTAGCGAAGACGGCGACCGGCTCGGAAAGGAAACGGATATGAGACACTTGATGAATTGGTTACGCGGCGTCGGCCAGTTACTGGGCCTTTCCAAGAAGCGCATGATCGTCGCCGTTTACCGGCAGCCACCTCGGTATATTAGAGCGTTTCCGATTTTTTCTGAATCAAATTAGTTTTTGTTGAATCTTTGTTAATGGTTTTTGTGATT
>JAQBYB010000079.1 GCA_027624235.1 Pseudomonadota bacterium
ACCTGCTAGGCTGCGCGACCGCCGGTGGTGCCTGAGGAGGCAATTTGTATGTCACCCATTTGCAAAACCGTAGCCCGCCTATCGGCCTGGGTCGATCGCCTCGCCCGGTGGTGCGCTTATGCTTCGGCCGCCGGCATCTTCGCTATTGCCGCCCTGTTGACCATCTCAAGCCTTAAGCGTTACGTATTCCTGACGCCGATCCCTGAAACAGAGGAACTCGGCGGGCTTATGTTCATGGCGTCAACGTTCCTGGCTATTGCCTACGGCCTTACCCAAGATCGTCACGTTCGGCTCGTATTGCTATGGAATTACCTGCCCGGGCGTTGGCGGGACGCCGCGTCGCTGGTTGGTTATTTGTTATTGATGGCCTCCCTCGGGGTCCTGATATCCTTGACTTGGACCAACGCTATCGGCAGCTACGAGGAGCAGAACCGTACCGTCATGACCGAAATCCTGTTGTGGCCCTGGCGCATGATCATACCGACGACCCTCGCAGTTGTGTGGGTGGCTGCGGCGGTGCGTTTCAGTGCCCTCAGCCTTTCCATTACTAATTTTTGCAGGACATCCGGCGAGGGTCGCTAATATGGCCTTTGCTGCTTCTCTCGCTGCACTGTTCGGCTTGACGCTGCTGACCGGCAATCTGATCGCCGTAACCCTCATACTGCTTTCCCTGGTCATCATCCAGTTCACCTTTGACGGTAATTTTGGTGTTCTCGCCGACGGCCTCTGGAATCTGTTCAACAGCTTTCTGCTGACCGCTTTGCCGATGTTTATCCTACTCGGCGAACTGATGTCCAAGACCGGCATCTCGCGCCGCATCTATACGTCCTTGGCGCCACTGTTCTCACACCTGCCAGGACAATTGGTGCAGACCAACATCGGCGCTTGTACGCTGTTCAGCGCCATCTGCGGATCTTCACAGGCTACTGCCGCTGTTGTCGGCGCTATCGCCTACGACGAACTGGATCGCCAAGGTTATAAGCCGCGCTGGATCGCCGGTAGCCTCGCCGCCGGCGGCACGCTCGGTATCATGATCCCACCGAGCCTGGCGCTGATCATTTACGGCTGGTGGGAGGAGGTCTCCATCGGCCGACTGTTTGTGGCCGGAATTGTACCGGGGCTGATGACCGCAGGCATGTTCATGGCCTACATCGCCGTCATGGCAAAGAAACGGCCAGATGAATTTCCGCGTACCGAGGTCGTGCCCCTTGGAAAAGCGATCCGCGCCTCGTTGGCGGTGTGGCCGTTCCTGCTGTTGATCCTCGTTATTCTCGGCACAATGGTGATGGGCTTGGCGACGCCAACCGAATCGGCGGCCCTCGGCGTAACCACGACACTGATCCTGGCGGCCTTTTACCGCCAGCTCTCGGTCCGTGCGGTTTGGGATGCGCTGGTCGATACGGCGCTGGTGATGAGTACCATCGGTTTCATCATTATCGGCGCTACCGTACTGTCGCAGGCGCTAGCGCTCTCAGGCGCGCCAGCCCAGGCCGCCCAGTTTATCGCCGAAAGCGGTTTGTCGCCGCTGCTAATCCTGCTCAGCATCTATCTGCTCTATATCGTGCTCGGCTGTATGTTAGCGGCGATCGAGATGCTGCTGATCACGTTGCCGTTCACCTTCCCGGTCGTCATTGCCCTTGGTTACGACCCGGTGTGGTTCGGCATCGCCGTTGTAATGCTGATTGAGATTGGCATGCTGACGCCGCCACTGGGCATGAATCTGTTTGTGATACTTGCCATCAGCAACGGTCGCATGACTTTAGGCGAGTTGGCGCGTGCTTGCATCCCGTTCTGGCTGATCCTGATGGCCGGCTTAGCGATCATCACGTTCTTTCCGGAAATAGCTCTTTTCCTACCCAACTTGGTATTTTCGTGACCGAGGAGACTAACATGACCGACTATCCCTTTGCCTTTGTACCGCTGCCTTCTGAACGCAGCAACGAGAAACCGCGCATCAGCGGTCGAACGATGTTCATCGACTGGGGCCTGGACATGGCGCGGGTCGAGGGCCTGATGCGCCTCGCCGGCGATTACGTGGATATCGTCAAAATCCCGATCGGCACGGCCCGGCTCTACGACGAAGGGCTGCTGCGCGAGAAGTTCGACGTCTACCACCGCCACAACGTACTGACCTACGTCGGCGGCGGCTTCATCGAGCATGTGTACGCCATTGAAGGCCTGAAGTCTCTGGGGCGCATGTTTGAGGAATCAAAGCGGGTCGGCTTCGACATCCTGGAAATCTCCGACAACTATATCCCGCTGGACAAGGGCGAGCGTCAGAACCAGATACGCATGGCCATTCAACAAGGCCTGACGGTCTACGGCGAGGTCGGCTCGAAGCATGATAAGACCGATGCCGAGACTCTGATCCGCCAGGCCGATGAATGCTTCGAGGCGGGGGCGGCCGGCGTCGTGCTGGAGGGCGCCGAACTGGTCGAGAACGGCGATATCAACCGCCAACTGCTCGATAAAATTACTGCCGGGCTAGATCTCACCAAGGCGATGATCGAGGTGCCGGGGCCGTGGGTGAGCGGCGTCACGTGGTCGATGGTCCAGGATTTGACCAAACTTCTGATCAAGGAGGTCGGCCCGGATGTCAATCTCGGTAATATCATGCCTGACGACATCATCCACACCGAGGCCCTGCGCGTAGGCCTTGGCGTCGTCCAACCAACGGTCAAAACCGCCATTGACTGAAACCAAGGAGGAAGGGAATAAAATTATGAAAATTACGCTTTTAGGTACAGGGACGCCGTCGCCGTCTCTTAAACGCCAAAGTTCCGGTTACTTGATCGAGATCGGTGACGATGTGATCGTCATGGATCACGGACCGGGCGCGCATCACCGGCTTTTAGAGGCCGGAAAGCAATCGACCGATGTCACGCACGCTTTTTTGTCGCATCTTCACTATGACCACTGTTTGGATTACCCGCGCCTGGTGTTACAGCGTTGGGATATCGGCGCCGATCTGGTCCCTGACTTGAAGGTGTTTGCGCCTGCCCCCATCAAACGCATGACCGAACAACTGTTCGGCGATGGCGGCGTGTTTGATCCGGATATTACCGCCCGGGTCAAACATCAAGGCAGCATCGACATTTTCGAGGCGCGCGGCGGCAAGGCGCCGCGCAAACGCCCGGCGCCGGAGGTCACGGAGATCAAGCCCGGGGATGTAATCAAGGGTGACAGTTGGACGATTACCGTCGGTGAGGGGTCGCACGTGCAGCCCTATCTGGAATGTTACGGCTTCCGGCTCGACTCCGATGAGGGCTCGCTTTGCTACTCGGGCGACAGCGGCGCGGTGTGCCCGGAAATCGTCAAGCTTGCCACCGGCGTCGATGTGTTGATCCACATGACGCACTACCGCACCGGCACTGAGCCGACGCAAATCTACCGCGCCGTTTGCGGAAATCACATCGATACGGCGCACGTCGCCAAGCAAGCCGGGGTGCGGACCTTGGTGATGACGCATTTTCTGGAACAGATCGATCAACCGGGGGTTCGTGAGGAAATACTGCGCGAAATGATGCAAATCTATGACGGGAACATCATCTGGGGCGAAGACTTGATGGAGATTCCGATCAAAGGGCCAATGATGGTGCCAATGCTCTGATCCGCCGGAATGCCAACCCGCAGGTGCAAGAGAAGAACGTGAATGATGGTCAATGAAAAGCAACAAAGCTCGGCTTTTGATTTAACCGGAAGGGTCACTATTGTTACCGGTGGAGCCAGTGGAATCGGTAGGGCTGTGGCGCAAAAGGTATCGGCCATGGGCAGTACGATCGTCATCGCTGATTTAAACGATAAGGGCGGAAAACAAGTCGCCGATGAAATCAAGAAGAATGGCTCAAAGGCCATTTTTTTAGAGATAGATGTTAGTGACCCGGCTCAAGCGGAAAAAATGGTTAGTAAGGCGGTTACCGCTTTCGGGCGCATCGATGCGCTGGTCCATAGTGCCGGGATCGGTGTGGAGAGCGCGTTTTTGGATACGTCGCCAAAGGTTTGGTCGAGTATTATCAATGTTGATCTTTCCGGCACCTTCTATTGTTGCCAGGCCGTCGCCCGGCATATGTGCGCGAACCACTATGGGCGTATCGTCACTTTAGCATCGACCGCAGGAATTCGGGGCGGTACGGGGCGTGCCGCCTATGGGGCGGCAAAGGGTGGCGTCATCACGTTGACGAAGGTGATGGCTGTTGAACTGGCCTCGTTTGGCGTGACCGTAAATGCGCTCGCCCCTGGGGCGATAGAAACCGAACTGGTGGCAAAAATGCATTCTGACGAGACACGCACGGTGTATCGCCGGGGTATCCCAATTGACCGCTATGGAACACCTGAAGAGGTTGCCAATGTTGCGGCCTTCCTCGTCAGCGAAGAATCGCGCTATGTCACGGGGCAAATCATCGGCGTCGATGGCGGCTTCCTTGCCGCGGGGATTATGACCGGAGGAACGTAAATCGTTAAAAATGCTTATGCGCCCGACCTCATGCGGCTAAAATTCCATACTTGGAATCCAAGGAGTTAAAACGGTTTGCGTTACTCGCTGCTCAATCTGCTGGCTCAAGGCTTCAATGGGAACAAAGGATGGCCCACAGCTTGGCGCGCGTGCGAGCCAAAAAGCCGCTACGACGCCGTTATCATCGGCGGCGGCGGGCATGGCCTGGCAACCGCCTATTATCTCGCCAAGGAGCACGGCATCACCCGAATAGCCGTCCTTGAAAAAGGTTGGATTGGTGGCGGCAATACCGGTCGCAACACGACCATGGTTCGTTCCGATTACATGTTCCCGGAAAGTGCGGCGATCTACGATCTGGGCCTTCGCCTCTATGAGGGACTGGCGAAGGAAATCAATTTTAACATCATGCTTTCGCAGCGCGGCTGGATGACGTTGATCCATGACCGCCATCAGATGGAGACCGCAAACCATAAAACCAACTGGCTGCACTGCAACGGTGTCGATGGCGAGATTGTTGATCGCGACACGGTGAGGCGCATGTTGCCGCACCTGGACATCGACGGGAACCCATGCTTTCCCGTTCTCGGCGCTTTCCTGCAAAAGCGTGGCGGCACGGTACGCCACGACGCTGTCGCCTGGGGCTATGCACGCGCCGCAGACCGCCTCGGCGTCGATATCATCGAGAATTGCGAAGTCCTCGGCTTCGAGCGACAGGGCGACGGCATTGCCGCCATCAACACCAGCCGCGGGCGGATTGAAACCGATAGCATCGGCGTCGCCGTCGCGGGCCACTCCAGCCGCATCGCGGAAATGGCGGGGTTCCAATTGCCGGTGACCAGCCATTGTTTGCAGGCGATGGTCTCCGAGCCGATCAAGCCGACGCTTGATCATGCCGTCATTTCGCCGGAAACAGGTGTCTACATCAACCAGACGCAGAAGGGTGAAATTGTCATGGGCGGTGTCCTTGATCTTTACCACTCTTACGGCCAGCGCGGCACCTACCCGACCATTGAAAAAGTGATCGCCGGCACCGTTGAGATGTTTCCGGCATTTGCCAACCTGCGGCTGATGCGGCATTGGGCCGGGATCGTTGACGTCGTTCCGGATAGCTCGCCGATACTCGGCGCCACCCCGGTATCGAACATGTACATCAATTGCGGTTGGGGCACCGGCGGCTTCAAGGCGGTTCCAGCCGGTGGGTTTCTCCTGGCGCATTCCATCGCCACGGGGAAGACGCATCCCACAGCCGAAAGATTTGGCCTGGAGCGATTTGTGACAAACCGATTGGTCGACGAAGGTGCGGCGGCCGGAATCGCGCATTAGGAGAGGTTTTTTTATGATCGTTATTCGTTGCCCGTATTGTGACGAGCTGCGTCATGAGGAAGAACTGGAGTACGGTGGTGAGGCGGAAATCGTCAGGCCGGCGCCCCCGGAATCTGTCAGCGACGAAGAGTGGGCCGCCTATCTCTACATGCGCACCAATACCAAGGGCCACCACCACGAACAATGGTGCTGTCGGGCGGGTTGCGGTCAATGGTTCAAAGTTGTCCGTGACACGGTTAGCCATGAGGTCCACGAAATTCTGCGGTTCGATGGGACGTTTTCCCATCCTACGGAGGAGTAGGGATGGCGGCGCGGGAAACAGGATTTCGGCTCGATGGTGGCTGCTTAATCGAGCGCAGTAAGCCGTTGCAATTCCGCTTCAACGGGAAACCAATGCTCGGGTTTAAAGGCGACACCCTGAGCTCGGCGCTTTTGGCTAACGGGGTTGGCCTGCTGGGGCGCAGTTTCAAATACCACCGTCCTCGCGGAATTTATGGTGCGGGTCTGGAAGATCCTAATGCCATGGTCGCGGTCCGTGATGCGTATGGCTACGAGCCGGCCCTGCGCGCCGGTCAAGTGCGTCTTGCCGAAGGGCTGGATGCACATACGGTCACCGGCTGGCCATCTGTTGATTTTGATATAGGCGCCCTCGCGCAACTCGGTATGCGCTTCATGAAGGCTGGTTTTTATTACAAGACTTTCATGTGGCCAACCTGGGGCCTGTATGAGCCGTATATACGAAAACCTACCGGTTTCGGCAGCGCCGAGCCTGTGAAACCGAGGCATTCCGAGCAGCGGCACGATATCTGCGACGTGTTGATTATCGGTGGCGGGGTGGCGGGAATCACAGCCGCCTGCGGACTTTTGGGCGCCGGGTTGAAGGTTGTCCTGGCCGATGAACAGCCCCGGCTCGGTGGTGCGTTGATGCGCGAAGGCGTGACGATCAATGGTCGGCCCGGCGCCGAATGGGCTGTGGAACAACAAGCCGTTTTTGAAGCGGCGGACGAGATTGACGTTTTGACGGATACGGTGGTCACGGGCGCCTATGAAGGAAACTTCTTCACATTGTTACAATCTGATCATGACGCAGGTGGTGCGGGACAGGCTGGCGGTTTGCGAAGCGAGCGGCTATGGAAACTTCATGCTCGATACGTTGTGCTTGCAACCGGCTCTTTGGATCGGCCTTTGGTGTTTGAGGATAATGACCGACCGGGCGTGATGTTGTCTTCCGCCGTTGGGCGGTTTGTCGGCGAATACGGTGTCGCGCCGGGACGCACGGTCGGGATTTTCACCAACAACGACAGTGGTCATTTGACGGCGCTTTCGCTTTTGCAAGCGGGGCTTCATGTTTCAGCCATCATCGATACCCGGCTCGCTCCAGAATCACCGGGCGTTGAGGCGACGGCTGCGGCGGGTATCCGGCGTCTTTCCGGGGCAGAGGTCGTCGGCACCTCCGGATACAAAGGGCTTCGCAGTATCGATGTTGCACCCGTAGGCGGCGGTGCAGCCGAGCGCATAGACTGTTCGGTTCTGGCTCTCAGTGGCGGGCGCACGCCGTTGATTCATCTTGCGACGCACCTAGGTGTTAAGCCGGTTTTCAACCCGGAATCGGGAGAGTTCATTTGTCCCTATGTGCCAGATGGATGGCATATTGTCGGCGATGCTGGTGGGTTTTCGTCCTTCGCCAAGGCAATCAATGACGGCTTGGAAGTATCGGCCGTAATTCGCACGACGACCGGGGCCGGGCCTTTTTCGTGGGATGTCCCGAAATTAAGTGCATTGGAAAGCGCGCCGTCCGCTGCTTTCTGGAAGAGCAATGCCGGAAACCCCGCCAGAATGTGGGTCGATCTTCAAAACGATGTAACCGTTGCCGATATAGAGCTGGCGGTGCGCGAAGGGTATGTCTCCGTTGAGCATCTTAAACGCTATACGACATTGGGCATGGGCACTGATCAGGGCCGAACCTCCAACATCAACGGTTTGGCAATCCTCGCCGGGCTGACCGGGCGGGATATCGGTGATGTCGGAACGACGACTTTTCGCCCCCCCTATACGGCGGTTCGCTTGAGCGCCATCGCGCACATCCGCCAGAACGATATCTACCGGCCACGGCGGCGGATGCCGGCCCATGATGCTCATATCGCTGGCGGCGCTGTCTTCGAGGATTTTGGCTGGCAAAGGCCGGATTGGTACCATGCCAACGGTGCCGACAGGGAAACTGCCGTTGCCGCCGAGATGGTGGCGGTTCGGGGTGCCGTCGGCCTGTTTGATGGCTCGCCGCTCGGCAAGATCGAGGTCACGGGACCGGATGCTGCGACGTTCCTGGATCGGTTTTATGTCTCCAACATCATGACCTTGAAACCCGGTCGCATCCGCTACTCGGTGATGTTGAAGGAAGACGGGGTCATCTTTGATGACGGCGTGCTGACCTGTATCGACGAGGGGTATTATTTGGCTGGCCCCTCATCGGGAAATGCCGAAATGGTCGCCTCCTGGTTCGAGCGCTGGCGACAAACCGAATGGCCGGCGCTTGAGGTTGGAATAGCGCCGGTCACATCGAATTGGGCCTCGGTCGCCATCGCCGGCCCCCGTGCCCGGGAGTTGCTCGCAAAGCTGAATCCCGGTGTTGATCTGTCATCCACGGCGTTCCCGCATATGTCTTATCGTGAATGTCGGTTGGGTGGCGTTGCGGCACGTATTTCACGCGTGAGCTTCACCGGCGAACTGCAATACGAAATCAGTGTTCCGGCACGATATGGCCACGATCTTGTTGATCAACTGATGGGAGAAGGCGAGGCGCTAGGCATCCAGATGGTCGGAATGGAAGCGTGGCTGCGGCTTCGCCTTGAAAAGGGTTATCTGCATGTCGGTTCGGATACCAATGGCCGGACAACGCCTGGTGATATCGGTATGGGCGGTATTGTCGAACGCAAGATCGCGGATTTTATCGGCAAGCGGTCCCTTTCACTTGCCTTTAGCGGCAGTGACGAGCGCGAGGAACTGGTTGGGCTGCATGCGGGA
Source organism: Pseudomonadota bacterium (assembly GCA_027624235.1). Lineage (GTDB taxonomy): Bacteria > Pseudomonadota > Alphaproteobacteria > Rhodospirillales > Casp-alpha2 > Casp-alpha2. Next base: position 8,798 of record JAQBYB010000079.1, read on the forward strand.
CAAGGCCGTCTTGCGCCGGGTGGCCGGATCATGGCACCGGATGCGGTTTCGGCGCCCTGCGTGACGGAGGGCTATATTACGTCCGCCTGTTACAGCCCGTCGTTGGGTAAAGATATTGGACTGGCGCTTATTGAGCGCGGGCGTTCGCGGATGGGGGAGACGGTTCGAATTTATGACAATGGTGGCGTCGTTGAGGCGGAAATCTGTTCCCCGGTATTTTATGACCCCGACAATGAAAGGCTGAGGGCATGAAATTGCAAGCCCGCGCCGTCATTCATGAGGCCACGTTGGCGGGCGTGTGTGGTGAAGATGTGTCTATTGTCGAGCGGGGCAGCGATGGATGTATTCTCTTAACCAGTGTCGTTGATGCCGAAAAAATAATCGAGGCGCTTTCTCAGGCGTTAGGAGTGGACATTCCAACGGCACCCGTAACGGTCTCAGGGGAAGGCAGCCGCACTGTCTCCTGGTTATCTCCCAGGTCGTGGTTGATGCACGTCCCCGAGAATGAGGCGGATAACGTGATTGAGGCCGTCGGCCAAGCATTCCCCGAAAGGCGCGTGCATGCGAGTCCTTACAGCGATCACATTTGCTGGTTCGACATCGAAGGTAAAGGCGCAGAAGTTCTTTTGAGGCAAGGTGGATTTATCTCGCTGGAACGTAAAGGTCTGCCGGTCAATGCAGTCAAACGGACTCTCGTCGCAGGCATGCCTTTGCTGGTTCGGCGATGCGCCGAAGGTGGTTGGCGGGTTGGCGTGGAACGAAGCAGGGCTCAATATTTCATCGACTGGATGATTGAAACGCAAAAAGACAATTCTAGGAGGGTGGTCGGCTGATGACAGCTTTCATATCTCACATCGAAAACGAACTGGCGGGGGTCCGCGACGCCGGCCTCTACAAGCCGGAACGGGTAATCACGTCGCCGCAGGCTGGAAATATTACCGTCACCGGTGGTCAACGGGTGCTTAATTTTTGCGCCAACAATTATCTTGGCCTTGCCGATGATCGGCGATTGATCGAAGCCGCCAAACAGGCCCTGGACAAGTTCGGCTATGGAATGGCCTCGGTGCGCTTCATTTGCGGCACCCAGGAAATTCATAAGGAACTGGAAAAAAAGCTAGCCGAATTTCTCGGCATGGAGGATGCGATTCTTTATTCGTCATGTTTTGATGCCAATACCGGGCTCTTCGAAACAATACTGGACGAGCAAGACGTGATCATTTCGGATGCCCTCAATCATGCCTCGATCATCGACGGCGTGCGGCTTTGCAAGGCGCAGCGTCTGCGCTACGCCAATAATGACATGGCGGCGTTGGAAGCCAATTTAAAGCAGGCAAGCAATACTCGCTTCCGCCTGATTGCCACGGACGGCGTCTTTTCCATGGATGGCGTTATCGCCAACTTATCCGGTATCTGCGACCTCGCTGAGAAATACGATGCCTTGGTAATGGTGGACGATAGCCATGCCGTTGGGTTCTTGGGTGACCATGGCCGGGGTACGGTTGAGTATTGCGGTGTCGAGGGGCGCGTCGATCTGATCACGGGCACGCTGGGAAAGGCGCTCGGCGGTGCATCCGGTGGGTACACGGCTGGAAAAGCGCCGGTGATTGAATGGTTGCGGCAACGTTCGCGTCCTTATTTATTCTCCAATTCGTTGGCGCCGGTTATTGCCGCGACAACACTATCGGCCCTAGATTTGATCGAAGCGGGCGGCGCCCTTCGCCAGCAATTACAGACCAATGCGAAGCGCTTCCGGACAGGCATGATAAACCTCGGGTTTACGCTGGTTCCCGGCCAGCACCCGATCATTCCGGTAATTCTGGGTGAGGCGCGTTTGGCGCAGGAAATGGCGGGAATGATGCTGGAACGCGGTGTTTTTGTAACCGGCTTCTCCTATCCGGTCGTACCCGAGGGCCAAGCCCGTGTGCGGGTCCAGATGTCGGCTGGCCATTCAGAGGAAGACGTCGATATGGCCATCGAAGCGTTTGGCGCGGTTGGGCGAGCACTCGAGATCATCCCTTGAAGGGCGTGCAACAATGAGGGAAATAATGAAGACAGCCTGTTAATATAACAATGCCCGGACAAGACGTAAGACTTCAGGAGAGGATTACATTATGAAACTTAATGACGAAGAAAAGGCCATGCTGGCCGGTGATCTGGGCGAGCCCAAACGGTGGGCCATGGATCATATGATCCGGGTCGGCGACATGTTCGAGGCAGCCGACTTCGTGTCCGTTTCCCAGGCTCACATGATGGCGGACCCGGAATCCGTGGGCGTGGCCGGGGTTGAGTTTCTCGAAGGCATGGCTTCGCACCCCCCCAAAGACCGCCGGGTCAGCGTCCCTATGATCACCGACCCGCGAGGCGTTGATCTTAGTTACTACCGCCCCTTGGGTCAGACCGAGGAAATGGCAGACCTGGACCGTCGCACGATCGCGGCTTGCGAGGCGCTCGGCATTCTGATGACCAATACCTGCATTAACTACCAGACCATCATGCCGCCTGTGTTTGGCGATCATGTGGCGTTCGGCGATACGGGCGTGGTGATTTATTGCAACAGTGTTCTCGGTGCCCGCTCCAACTTCGAAGGCGGGCCGTCCGCCCTGGCTGCGGGCCTGACCGGACGCACACCCAGATACGGGCTTCACCTCGACGAAAACCGCAAAGCGACGAAGCGCTTTGTTATTCGTCACCAACCACAAGGGCTGACCGACTGGGGCGTATTAGGCGGATGGATTGGCCGCCAGTCCGGATCCTATTGGGAGGTGCCTGTCCTTGAGGGGATCGACGCCGTGCCCACGTCTGACGAAATGAAACACATGGGCGCCGCCATGGCGAGCTTCGGCTCGACGCCGCTGTTCCATATCGTCGGCATAACGCCCGAAGCGCCGACGCTTGCCAGTGTCTGCGATGGTGCGCCGCCTGAGGCCGAGGAGATCACCAAGGCAGACCTGGACGGGCTTAGAAGCAGCTTCGGCGGCAAAGGAGACAAGGTTGATGTTGTCGTATTTGCGGCACCGCAATTGTCACTGGTTGAATTGAGCCGGGTCGCTGACCTTGTGGATGGCAAGAAACTAAGCGCCGATACGTCGATGATCGTTTGTACGTCGCCGGCTGTCGCCACCGACGCCGACCGCTTTGGCCTCACCGCCCGCATTGAAGCGTGTGGTGCGAAAGTGTTGCGGGGCACTTGTTTTTATAACCAATACGCCCGTGAAATCGGCGAAGCCAACGGTTGGAAACGCCTGCTCAGCAACTCGACAAAGATCGTCAATATCATCAGTGGGTACGGCTATGAGCCGGCCCTGGCGAGCATGGAAGAATGTGTCGCCTCGGCCGTCGCCGGAGAAATCGTATGACCACCGAATTGAAATGCCACAAAGGCATGGGCGGCAAGGTGCAAGGTGTTGCGTTGGTCGCCGACGATAATTTCTCGGCCCGTTACGACCTGGACCGTATCAAGGGCATCTTCTCCAGGCCCCAGCATAAGCTAGTCGGTCAATCCTACGTCGATAAAATTCTCGTGCTGAACACGTCGAAGGGCGGCGTCGCGTCAGCGTGGATGCTGCACGAGATGAAATCACGCGGCATTGCGCCGAAAGCCATTCTGTTCAACACGGCCAATACGATCCTGGCCCAGGGGGCAGCGCTGGCTGACATGACAATGTGTGACCGATTTGAAGACGGCGACGTGACCTCGCTCATCAAGACCGGCGACGAGGTCATCGTCGATCCGCAAGCGGGGATCGTGACCATTTTGGATAAAAGCTGATTTAGGAACAACGATGACGAATGAATTAATCATAACCCGCGAAGGCGTCGTGACGCGCTTGGGGCATTGTCAGAGCAAAGTTGTTGAATGCCGAAAGCTCGCCCCGTAGCCTCTTCAGATGAGAAACCCGTTCCGATATTTCAAAACCTGGTGCTGTCAGAC
>JAQBYB010000008.1 GCA_027624235.1 Pseudomonadota bacterium
AAGAATGCAGAAACTTCTTTGCTGCAGACGGTTATGCGTCAAAATAAATCGGAAATGCTCTAATAAGGGCACGCCTTTTAAGCACATGGAAAACGGGGACGATCTTGGCGGCCATAACCGTCATCACTGTATTTTCCGGTTTGAGTAATTCAGCCCAGGCACAGAAATCCAAAGACACCATCACCATCGGTGCGGCGCTTTCAATGACCGGAATAAATGGAGTCAATGGCAAGCATACGCGCCGCGGTTACGAATTGGCCAAATCACTGATTAACGAAAACGGCGGCGTCTCCGTCGGCGGCACGAAATTTGAACTTGCCATAAAATACTACGATGACGAATCAAATCCGGTTCTGGCGCGCAAGCTGGCCAAACGGCTGATTACCAAGGACAAGGTCCGGCTGATGCTCGGTCCTTATTCGACCAGCACCACGGCAACCGTCGCGGAAGTCACGGAAAAGTACAAGGTGCCGATGGTGCAGGCCAACGGCGCTTCGTTGTCGTTGTTCGACAAGGGCTACAAGTACATGTTTGCGGTGCTTTCCAGCGCCGATCGCTATCTCGGCAATGCCCTTAACCTGGCGGCGGAACAGAGCAAAAAATCCGGCGTCGATTCCTCGACGCTGAAAGTGGCGATTGCCGTTGAGGACGATTCGTTTTCGTCCGACCTTCGTAAGGGCGTGCTTGCGGATGCCAAGAAATTCAACATGACCGTGGTCATTGATGAAAAATTGCCGCGCGATTTCGGCGACATGACGTTCATCCTCGACAAGGTCAAATTCGAGAAACCCGACATCCTGATCGTTTCCGGCCATGACAAGGGCGCTGATCTGGCCATTCGCCAAATCAAGGAGCAAAAGGTCGACGTGCCGATGTTGGCGATGACCCATTGCGAAGGCGCTGATATCCACGGCAAGTATGGGCTTGGCGCCAATTACACGCTGTGCAGCACCCAATGGGCGAACACCATGAAACACAAGGGCCGCTGGTTTGGCACCGCCGACAACTACCATCGCCAGTTCACCGCGGAATATGGGTACGAGCCCCCGTACCAGGCGGCGGAATCATCGGCCGCGGTTCTGGTGATGGCTGATGCCATCGAACGCGCCGCCAGCCTGGACAAACAGAAAATCCGCGAGGCGCTGGTGAAAACCGATCTCAAGACTTTCTTTGGCTGGGTCAAGTTCGACGAAACCGGCAAGAACATCGCTAAGCCAATGGTCCTGCGTCAGCTTTTTCAAGGAAAATACCTGACCGTCGCGCCGTCGGGCTTCGCCCAGCACGAGGTCGTCTACCCGAGACCTAAGTGGAGCGATCGCTGAGCCCCACATCATGGCGGACGATTCCGAAATCGGCCTAAAAGGACGTCTTCGGGCGCTTGGCCTTTGGTCCCTGCCGACCCTAAAAGGTGATCTGGCCGGCGGTGCCGCCGCGTCGTTGGTGTCGTTACCGATCAGCATGACGGTGGGGGTCATTGCCTTCGCCCCATTGGGCAAGGATTTTGCGGTCCAGGGCGTGCTGGCGGGAATTTATGGCGCGGTGGCGTTGGGTATCTTCGCCGCCCTGTTCGGCGCACGCTCGATCATGATGACCGGGCCAAGGGCCGCGTCGGCGTTGATTATCGCATCGTTGATGACCAATCTTCTGGCCTCGGACGACCTGTTGTTTCCGTCGGGGCAAACGGTGCATTACGTCATCGCGATCACCTTCTTCGCCATGTTCATGGCCGGCGCTATCCAGTTTTTGGCGGGGCGGACAGGCATCGCCAATATCGTCAAGAATATCCCCCAGCCGGTCGCGGCGGGGTTTATGAACAGCGCCGCGCTGATCGTCATCATCAAACAAAGCTGGGCGCTTCTCGATATCCCGAAACAGGAATTTATATTCGATTATCTGGCTCATTTGGGTGAAGCCAGGCCGATGACCATGATCCCCGGCGTGATTGCCATTGCCGTTATGATTCTGGCCAAAAAGCGGCTGCCCCAGGCGCTGGCCCCGGTCGCCAGCTTGTTCGGCGGCACCGCCGCTTTCTATATCCTGCGGTCGGCGTTGAAAGGCGCCGATGTGGGGACGACGCTTGGCGAAGTGACCTCCCGTCTGCCGGTGCCCCAGGTGCCTGATCTTTTCACCAGCCTGACGGCGGGCGGCGATGTTGTCACGGTTATGTTGCTGGTGGTGCCGGCGGCGTTGTCGCTGGCGGCGCTGGCCTCTATGGAAACGGCATTGACGCTATCGGCCCTCGATGAGGTCACTGGCCGGCGCACCGATTCAAACCGCGAGATCGCCGGGCATGGTCTCGGCAACATGGCGGCATCGCTGATCGGCGGCGTCATCGGCTCGGGCGCCATGCTGCGGTCCAGGCCGGGGTACGACGCCGGGGGCAGGACACCGGCGATGGGTGTATTCCTCAGCCTGATCATGTTGGCCGTCGTTCTTGGTTTCGCCGATCTTATCCAGTTCATTCCGCGCGCCGTCATCGCCGGCATGATTCTGATCGTCGGTTTTCAGAGTTTCGACCGTTGGTCCTTCGGCCTTTTCCGGCGGTTTTTCACCGGTTTTTCAAAGGTGCGTTGGGCATTGTTGCTGGATATCTTCATCATCGTTCTGGTGGTCTGGGTCGCCTTGGCCTTCGATCTGATCGTTGCGGTCGGGGTCGGGATCGTGGTGTCGGTGATTGTTTTTGTGTCCCGCATGAGCCGTTCTCTGGTGCGCCGCGAATTTCGGGGGCCGGCCATCCATTCCAGAAGTGTGTGGAACGAACGCCGCCAAGCTGCGCTCAAAGATTGCGGCCACCGCATCGCCGTCCTCGAACTGGAGGGTGCTATTTTCTTCGGCACGGCTGAAGGGCTGGAGGAACGCGTCCATGATCTGACCCGGAACGGCGTCACCCATGTGGTCCTGGACTTGAAGCGGATTAAATATATCGACAGCACCGGCGCGTTCGTGTTGCAGCGTATCGACCGACAACTGGCCTGGAGCGGCGGCGTCCTTGCGCTCAGCTACATTCTTCCAGAACGGCGCGAGTCCAAGCGGATTTTTAAAGGCTCCGAGCGCCGAATGAACGTTGCCTTGCGGTCGGTCTGGAGGGCGCTGCAAGACACAGGAACGGTCGACGCCATTGGCGAAGACGCCTTTTTCACCGATACCGACAGCGCCCTGGCATTCTGCGAGAACAACCTGTTGCAGGCCGTCGCCGAAACCAGCGACGTTGGCGCCGGAAGCCGCAACAACACCCCCGCGATCCTGAATGGTCTGGACGGTGAAGAAATCCGCAAGATCCGCCGTATGTTCACGCGCCACGTCTTTGCCGCCGGCGCGACCATCTTCCAGGAAGGTGATGACGGCGACGCGCTCTACTACATTACCCGGGGCCGCGCCGACGTTTATGTTGACGTGGTGGAATCGGGGTACAGAAAGCGGCTTCTGGCGTTGTTGCGCGGCGCCGTCTTCGGTGAAATGGCGCTGCTCGACAACAAACCGAGGGCCGCCAGCGTCGTCGCCGCCCAAGATACCATTTGTTACCGTCTTGGCATCGATGCCTTCGAGCGGCTCAAAAAGGCCGACTATGAAATCGCCCTGAAGCTGTTCAACAATATTTGCATCATGTTCTCTCAACGGCTGCGTTCGTCCAATGCGATGATTACGGAACTTGAAAAGTAACGCCCCCCGAATTTCCCGATGATTTCCGCCTGGCTTCCCGGGCGTGACAGAGCCCGGCTAAGTCGTTACATCCATTGCCTGAAAGGTGAATGGACATGGATTTCAATAGCACCACGGCCCTTGGCCTTGCCGCCGCCGCCGTGACCACGACGGCGTTTTTGCCGCAGGTGGTTAAGGCCTGGCGCACCCGGCATACCCGCGACCTGTCGCTCGCCACGCTGCTGGTTCTCTGCCTCGGCATTATCCTGTGGGTGATTTACGGAGTCCTCAGAAGTGACCTGCCGCTGATCCTCGCCAACGCCGTGACGTTGACGCTGGTCGGCACTCTTTTGGTGTTGAAACTGAAATATCGGTGACCGGCTAGGCTAGCACCACGCCCCGGCGTTCCAGGCGGGCCATGATGGACTATTGTATTCACTATGGATATTATAGGTCGCCACTAGAACTTACCCGCATGGGAATTCCTCACGGTTGTAGATTATCCAATGTCACATAACATCCTAAGCCATGTCAGGTCGTTGGAAGAACTTCACGACCTTATCAAAAAAGATCCGGTTTCCGGCGCCTTGGAAGCCGAAAAAAGTGTTGTCCTCGAGGTTCAGGCGGCAGTCGACAAAATCCTCAAGGATGCCGATAAAGTCATTGCCCAGGTCCATCACAATGCCGAGTCGGCGGCTGAGAAATTAACCAAGGAAGCCGAGCGTACGGTCAAAACAATCAATAAAAATTCAGCAAAAATGGCGTCCGATATCCTTTCGGCAGCGGCTTCGGCGGGCGGCGGCAGCGCCAAGGAAAACGCCATCAAAGCCAGGAAAATTCTTGATGCCGCCGTAAAAACGACGGCCGAGCTAAACCAAAGGGCCGAAAAATCGATCTCCAAGGTCACTGAAAAAGGAGAACAAGCCGAGTCTAAGGTCATGCAGGTCGCTAAGTCTTCGACCGGGGATTTGGCCAATGCCGAAAAGGAAGTGGTGAAAAAAATTTCCAAAGCCGGACGCGACGCCGCCGCACAACTTAAGGATTCCCCAGAGGGTAAGCGCAAACAGGCGGCCGCAGCGGAAGTCATCAAAAAACTCGCCCAGGCGACGGCACTGGTGAAACAGAAATCCAAGGAAGCGTCCGCCCACCTCAAAGAAGCCGCCGCTGAGGCCATCGAAATGGTTCATGAGGCTGCCGTCAGGGCCACCGAGCGCGTTCATCAATCCATTGATATCGCTAATAAAAAAATACTCGACGTCACCGGCGTCGCGATCGAAAAGGCAGTCGGTAAAAAAGAGGCGGCCTTCTTCGATCAGTCAAATCTGAAAGAAAAATGGGGCAAGCGAGGCGGCGGCTAGTCCCGCACCACACCCAGGAAAACGCGGCCACCTGACCGATATCAACCCGCAATGCGTCAAAAAGGTGTACAATCCATTGTCGAGAGTACGAAGCAGTTGGAGGAAATCGAGATGCATGACTTTATTACCGCGCCGATGAGGTTCCAGCACATGGCGTTCAAGGCTGCGGCTTCGGTGATGTCGCAGATCGTTGAGATGCAGTTGCACCTGTTCAAACAGCAATTGGCCCTCTTCGATCTTATGCAAGCCAGCCGGCGTCGGGACGATTCGCCCGTCTCGTCGGTCAATCCGAAGGCCCGGAAACGAAAAGGCGGCAAGGTACACTCGCCTTGCTGCGGCCCGGACCTGAAGGACCATTACGGCAAACGCGCCCAGGACGTTGATGTGGAACATATCTGAAGAATTTAAACGACGCCGCCCGGACGCATGATCGGCTGGCGATGGATGCGTCGGGCCGAAAGACTCTAGTCCAGCACCACGCCTCGGCGTTCCAGTTCTTCCTCCAGCGCCTCGACGATATCGAAATCGCGCCGGTTCTGGGCGGTTTCCAACAGCACGCGGACCTGATGCTCGGTCATGGCGTCGATGTTGCTGAAAAGCTGCTTGGCGCGTGAGTCCATGATCCCGTTTTCCATTCCTGCCTTGCTCGTTGCCTGCAAGTATGTCCGCTTCCGGGGTAGGAAGCGACCTAAAATCGTTCGCCAACCGCCGTCTCGTCCATTGTTCTATCCTGGAGGTCACTTCTCATTGCGAAGGCACTTGTTTATAGTTTTTTTGTACCCTGCACGGTGCCAAATTTTCTGAGAGATTGAGAGACATGGATAATCCAGGAACTAATGCTGAATTAGTCCTCAAGAGAGCGGGCAAAAACCCTCATTCCAAATGGCCGTCATGGGAAAAATCTAAAAACCGGCTTATTCCTTTTTGCAGCCCGGTGCATGAAGCCAAATTCAAAATTTCCAGTGATGCCGTTTTTTTCACCATTGGGTCGTGTTTCGCCCGGAACCTTGAGGTACACCTGGATAAATTCGGCATAAAAAATATTAGCCATACTCCCCCGCCGGGCCTACGTAACGGGGTCTGGAGAAATGATTATCTTAACAAATACACGCCTTACGGCATCGCCACCGAGATCCGTATGGCGCTGGATCCGGATTTCAATCCCCCAGTCTCGGATTTATTAATTACCGACGGTGAAAATTTCTACGATCCCCATACCAATCTGCCCCATACAATGGGGCCGCAGGATGACGTTCTTGCGCGTCGGGAAAATATAAATAAATATTTTTCCGAAATTCAGAACGCCGATGTTGTTGTCATAACCCTTGGGCAAATTGAAACTTGGTACGATTCCAAAACGGATTTGCATTACGACATGGTGCTTCCGCGTCCTTTAATAAAGGCATATCCGGAGCGGTTCTTTTTAAGGATTCCCCGATATTCGGAGTATCTCCGGGTTATGGAGGAAGCCGTTTCCCTGATTCTTTCCACCGGCAAGGAAAAGAAAGTCGTTATCACAACATCCCCGGTGCCTGCCAGTCGCACGTTTTCCGGCCGCGATGCATTGGTGTCTTACAGCCATACGAAGTCCCTGCTCAGGACTCTGGCGCAGGAGCTAGCGGATAATGACGACAGGGTGGACTACTTCCCCAGTTACGAGATTGTCACCTTGTCCGAGCGCGAAAAAGTCTTCAACTCCGACCTGATCCACGTCGAGGACGGCATCGTTGCCAGGATCATGCAGCAATTTTTTATAAGCTTTTTTGATCTCGATATAACGGATTTTTCGGAACCACGGGCGTGCCGGATTCAAGGTAGCCTGCTCCGTTCCGAAAGCCATTTCAAGGAGGCCTTTGCGTTTCTTTCGGAGGTGATCGAATCGCACGGGAACGATGAAATCTTATTGAGAGAATTGGCATTTGTATCGGGCCGGGTAGACGAACTGGAAAAGCAGGTTTCAATTCTTGAACGGCTGGATACATTAACTCATCCTGGCGAGCCGCCCATTGACTACAAAGACATCAGCCATCAGGACAGGAACATTCAACGCGCCTGGGACTTACTCAACGCCAAGGAATATGTTGAAGCATCGGCGCGCCTGAATGCGGCATTTGCCTTTCATTCCGACGCATTCAGCACCGTTAAATACAATCAGTTCTACCTCAATGTGCTAATGTGCCTCTCAAAATTGAGGCGTCAGCACTATTGCAATTACATTGAATTGGATAAGCAGACAGAGGCCCTGAACGCATTGCTGAAGCCCGATCAGGATGAGGAGTTGCGGGCCAAGATCAATGAACTGTTAACGCAATTTAATACCGGAAATTTCGACGGCGGCGAAGACAGCCTGAAACTATGTTTGATCAAATATCTACCGGTGTTAGCAGCTCCCAGCTCACAGGACTTGCGGGTTGCGATCATGGAAATCAGCAAAACTTTTTCAGACCCCGGCCTGCACTACACCATCGATCAAATTAATAATGCCGTTTTTCCGTTTGAATTTATTAAATTGGAAGCTTTCTACCAGGATGAAGAAGACGCCTGAACGTGAAGCATTCCCTTACCGATACGGGGGCAAAGCGGACGTTCCCTGGCCCTCCTATGCGCAACCATCTCTCAAAAAACATGCCTTACCCCCTTTATCCGGTTGAGGTGGCAGTTCATTTCGGGACATTCCCTATGAAATTTTCCATAATGCTGGCCCCGGTACTGAATCCGGTGGAGGAAAAAGGGGTTTGGCCATGAACAAAATCATTCCGGCAGTGGCGGCGGCAGTTTTTCTGTTGGTCGCCAGCCCGGCTTTCGCCGACCGCATCGACGGCAACTGGTGTTACCAGGACGGCCGCCAAATGACCATCGACGGGCCTCAGATCAAAACTCCGGGCGGCACGGTGATGACCGGCGAATACGACCGCCATGCCTTTCGCTATATCGCACCCCCAGGGGAGGGGCAGGGCGAGCCAGATGCCGGTGCCGTCATTGCCATGGTGCAGTTGAACGATGAGACCATTAACGTCCAGGTCGGCAAAGCCCCCGCCGTACAGGTGTGGAACCGCTGTAAGTTGACGATCAGCTAAGCCGGGGCCGCCGGTCCTTGACATTGGCGCGGGTTCGGGGCCTTTAGCGCGGATAATTCCTTAAGACGGAGCGAGTCAAAATCCATGCATCCCTATCGCACCCATACTTGCGGCCAACTGCGGGTTTCCGACGTTGACGGCCAGGCCCGACTGTCCGGCTGGATCCATTCCAAACGCGATCACGGCAACCTGATGTTCTTCGACCTGCGCGACGAGACCGGCGTCACCCAATGCGTCATTGACGTTTCCAGCGCCCGGTTCGCCTCGGTCGAGAATGTCCGCGTCGAAAGCGTGCTGACGGTCACCGGCAAGGTCATCCGTCGCTCCGACGACACCATTAATCCCGGCCTGCCCACTGGCGAGATTGAGCTGACCATGGATGAGGTCGTCATCGAAAGCGCCGCCGATGTGCTGCCGATGCAGGTCGCCGGCTCGGAAGAATACGGCGAAGACATTCGGCTTCGCCACCGCTACCTGGATTTGCGCCGCGACCAGATGCAGAAAAATATACGGCTCCGCAACGGCGTCATCTCGTCGATCCGCCGGCGCATGATCGAGTCCGGCTTCATGGAATTCCAGACCCCTATTTTAACCGCCTCGTCACCGGAAGGGGCACGCGATTATCTGGTGCCGTCGCGCCAGCATCCGGGCAAGTTCTACGCCCTGCCGCAAGCGCCGCAGCAGTTCAAACAGCTGGTGATGGTCGCCGGGTTTGATAAGTATTTCCAGATCGCACCCTGTTTTCGCGACGAGGACGCCCGCGCCGACCGCAGCCCCGGTGAATTCTATCAGCTTGATTTCGAAATGGCCTTCGTCACCCAGGATGACGTGTTTGCGGCGATCGAGCCGGTATTGGTGGGCGTGTTCGAGGAATTCGGGGATAAGAAGGTCACGCAAACGCCGTTCCCGCGTATCGCCTATAAAGAGTCCATGCGGAAATACGGTTCCGACAAGCCGGACCTGCGTAACCCGATTGAAATGAGCGACGTTACCGACACCTTCAAGGGCTCCAACTTCAAAATTTTTGCCGGCATGATCGAGGCCGACGACAAGGTCCGTGTCTATGCCATTCCGGCGGCCAAGGGCGGCAGCCGCGCCTTTTGCGACCGCATGAACAGTTGGGCCCAGGGCGAGGGGCAGCCGGGGTTGGGCTATATTTTCTTCCGCGACGGCGAAGGCGCCGGACCGATTGCCACCAACATCGGCGAAGAGCGCACGACGGCGCTGCGCGAAAGCCTTGGCCTTGGTGACGGCGACGCCGTGTTCTTCGCCTGCGGTGTGCCGAAGGTGTTTGCATCGTTTGCCGCCGCCGCCCGCACCAAGATCGGCACCGATCTGGAGATGATCCCCAAAGGCGAGTTCAAGTTCTGCTGGATCGTCGATTATCCGATGTATGAAATGGATGAAGACACCGGCAAAATCGAATTCAGCCATAATCCGTTTTCGATGCCCCAGGGCGGCCTGGAAGTGTTGGAAAACGCTGACCCGTTAGACATTCTGGCGTGGCAGTACGACATCGTTTGTAACGGTATCGAGCTGTCGTCGGGGGCGATCCGCAACCATCGTCCCGATATCATGATCAAGGCGTTTGAAATCGCAGGCTACGGCCAGAACGTGGTCGAGGAAAAATTCGGCGGCTTGCTCAACGCCTTTCGCTACGGCGCGCCGCCGCATGGCGGCTCGGCGCCGGGCATCGATCGTATTGTCATGATGCTGGCGGACGAGCCCAATATTCGCGAAGTCATTGCCTTTCCCATGAACCAACAGGCCCAGGACCTGTTGATGGGGGCGCCGGCCGAGGTCGAACCCGAACGACTGAAGGAACTCCACCTGACGCTGAATCTTCCGAAAGTGAAAAAACCGGACTAAAACGGCGAAAATAGTGACAAATAAGAGACTCTTCCGCCACTGAATCGGGTCACACTGTGGTTAATTTGTAGCAATTCAACAACGCTGCTGTTACGTTCGAAGGACGAGGGGGTTCTCCCAAAATATCCTCGAACCCTGGGCAAAAAACTCAGTGCCTGAGGATTGATCGAATCGTTCGCACTAAAGCGGCCCACGGGCGGCCTGAATACAAAAAAATATAAAAAAATAATAGCCTAATAATAATTAAGAAAAAGTTAGGTAGGAGTGAGAGTGATGAAGAGATTTGCGGTACTCGGCGCCGGGATGTTGCTGTTAGGCGGTTGTGCGCTACCGGTACCCTTTCAGATTGCGTCCTGGGCGCTGGACGGGTTTTCCTATCTGATGACCGATAAATCCATTGGCGACCACGGCCTTTCCATTCTTTCCCAGAAGGATTGCGCCGTGTTGCGCGGCGTCATCGGCCCCGAAGAATTCTGCCGCGATTTCGATGAGATGGCGACGGCGCTGGCCGACGGCGGTTCCTATGCAAAAATCTTGTTCGGCAACAATGCCGAGGAAAATGAAGAAATTGATGCCGCCGATATCGCCGCCATTACCGAGTTTGAAACCGCCGCCGGTGGTGAGGATTCAAAGGCCGAAGTGACGCATGATCTGGCCGAGGCCCTACCTGTCGGCATCGACAAAGAAGCCGGGCGGATCGACCTTTCCGTGGCCTTCCAGAATGGTGCCGAACTGAACAATTATCCTGTCGAGGTCGTCGCGACCGTTCCGGCGTTGGATGCGACCCCGAAAAATATTTCCGAAACCGCGGTGAAGGGATGGCGGGCGCAGACCACCCGGATCGCCGGGACCGACAATGAACCGGTCGCCGGGTATTATTTCGTCATCGGCAGCTTCCGCGAACACGCCAACGCCAGGAAGCTGCGCAACAAATACCGGAGGCTGACGCCATCGGTGTTGTCGGCGAAGCTTGATCGGGAGACGGTCTTCCGGGTCGTGGTCGGGCCATTCGTTGAGGGACAGGCCCAGGGTATTCGTAAGCAAATTTATCAGGCCGGGATCAGCGATTCATGGGCGATTCAGGTTAATCCGGGTGAGTGGTCGATGGCGATGGTTGATCCGCCGGCGTTGCCGCCCATCGAAGTGGCGGCATTGGATCAGCCCTTCGATGCGCTTGAGTGGAATGCCTTGAACTACCTGCAGATGCTGAGCGATCTGGTCTACTGACCGCAGGTTCGATTTTTACTTAATAAAATCAATATATTATTGAGTTCCTAGGCGGTCACGTTAGTGGGCGACTCGATCTGTCGCAGGACCGAAGCGATGCGCTCACTTTGCTCGATCAGGTCAGGGCGGTGGGGGTTGTGGCGGCGCTCAAACGCGGCCCGCTCGCTCCACAATTCGACAAAATCTCGGGGCCGGTCCGGATCCGCCCGCTCGCCGGTCAGCGCCCCGATGGTGCGGTCGAAATCCGGGCGCAACTCGGGCTGGAAGGCGAGCAGGGAATAGTCCTCAAAGGAAATGGTGCCGGCGATGTACAGATCCTGGCCGAGCCCGGTCATCTGGCGAGGCGACAGGTTGTGGGTATCGATATTCCCGATCACATCAAACAACCCGGAGCGTTTAACCATCGCTTGGGGGTCAACGGCGGCCTCTTCTTTTATAACCGTTGCCGGTTTAACCACTGCCGGCAGCGTCGATTTGACCTTGTGTTGATCTGCTACCGGGCTTGCCAACGCGGACGGCAACGGGGACATGGCCTTAGTGGCGGCCTCTCTGGAAAATAAATCGGCGTAAAAGGATTTTGGTTGAACGCGCATGATCTCGCTCCCCTTCAGGCGCTTGCCCGGCAGGGCAATGCGGCGTCTTCGGGCTTGATCTCGATGGCAACGGCCCCTGTGTTGGTTCTAGCCCGCTTGGAAATATACATGGCGTCGTCGGCGCAGATCAGAAGCTGGTTCAGGTCATCGTCGGGACCGTAGGTTTGAAAACCGAAACTTGCGCTGATCGAGATGGTCTCGCCCTGCCAATCCAGCAGGGCGCCGTTGATCATGGCATCGAACGCCTCCGCCCGTTTGAGCCCGGCCTCCCAGGTCGTGCGGGTAAGCAGGATGGCGAATTCGTCGCCGCCGAGGCGTCCGACGCAGTCGGTCGCGCGGACGTTTTCGGCGAGAAGTGCACTGACTTTACAGAGCACCGCGTCGCCGGCGGCGTGGCCGTGGATGTCGTTAACCGGCTTGAAACCATCGAGATCAACGTAAATCAACACGCCCTTTTCCTGATACCGCTTGGCGCCGTTCATGGTGCGCTTGATTTCAGCTTCGAAGCCGCGGCGGTTTAACAGCCCGGTCAAGGTATCGGTGATCGCCAGCTGTTCGAAATAGGCGAGGCGGTTTTTCTGCTCGGCAATGAGACGCTCGGCGGCCTGGGCGGCGGCCAAGGCGGTGCCGACCGATTGCCCGACGGCGTTCGCCGATGCCTTGCCGTTGAGAACGTCTTTCAGGCACTGGGCCAGGGTGAGGACGCCGGTGACCAGGTTGGTGTTTGAACTGGCGGGATTGCTCCGGGAAAAATCGCTGGTTTTTATATTGTTCACGTTCAAAATCTCCGCGTTGACGTCCAGATGGGCGTTAATACTTTAGTAAGCAATCCCCATGCCACTGCCGAGACCAATGGAATCAATGGATTATCGGACTTATACGGTGCTTTTTCGTGACGATTGGGTGTTTTTTGCCGGGTTAGGTAGGCAACAAACGACCGGCTTTCCTCACCAAAGCCACGCGGCGCCGCGCACCCCGGACGTGTCGCCGTGGCGGGCGGGCTTGAGTTCGGTGGTGACGGTATCGGAGAACACCCACTGGTTCCAGATTTTGGGAACGCTGTCGTAGAGTCGGGAAATGTTGGACAGCCCACCCCCCAAGACGATGACATTAGGATCGAGGATATTGATGATGGAAGTCAGGGCGCGGGCGAGGCGGTGTTCATAGCGGGAAAGCGCGGCCTCGGCATCCGTGCCCGTCGATGCGGCGATTTCTTTTGCCGTCAGGCTCTTAGATGTCGCGGTTTCGAAGTCTCTCTCCAACCCCGGACCGGAGAGGAAGGTTTCGATGCAGCCGTTTTGTCCGCAATAGCACGCGGGGCCGGGGCGCTCGTCAATTCCATCGATCAATTGCGGCCAAGGCATCGGATTGTGCCCCCATTCGCCGGAAATGGCGTTGGGACCGGCCAGCAGGTTGCCGCCCACCGCTATGCCGCCGCCGCAGCCGGTGCCGAGGATCGCGCCAAACACCGTATGAAAGTATTTACCGGCCCCGTCGGTGGCCTCTGACATGGTGAAGCAATCGGCGTCATTGGCGAGCCGCACCGGTCGGCCCAGCGCCGCCGTCAGGTCTTTGTCCAGGGGATGGCCGATCAGGCAGGTCGAGTTGGCGTTTTTAATCAATTCTGTCACCGGGGAAATTGTCCCGGGAATGCCGACGCCGACAGGGGTATCGTCGGCGGCGCCGGCGTCCGCCGCCAGGCGGGCGACCAAATCGGCGACGGCGGCAATGGTGGCGTCGTACTCTCCTTGTGGGGTGTCGGTGCGGTGGCGCACCAACTCGCGCCCGTCCGGGCCGAGGACAAGCCCTTCGATCTTGCTGCCGCCGAGGTCAATACCGATTCGCATAAACCCAGTTTAACGGCGAAATCGGGGCAGGGCACGCCCCTGGATTGATCGCCACGTTATGCCTAAAGCACTATATATAGTGGATTTTTAACCATAGACCCACAAAAAATGGTTTCCAGGTTCCTGGGGACCGGGGTACAAGGTTGCTAAGAGACGCAACGAATAACAATAAAAGGGGCAGCGATGACAGCGGCATCTCGCGATTCGGTTGGGAGTCCGGCTAGGGCTCCGGTAGCAGAAGAACATAGCGCCTTCTCGGTCTTTGAGGGGCTGACGCTGGCCGGCGTCACCTTGCCGATGATCGCCTCGTTCTGTGATACCGAGACAAGCGAGATCGACGCCTGGCGCAAGGGTGATGTCCAGGCACCCATGGGTCGGGTGGTGTTTCTGACCATGGTGCTGTCGCACATGGTGGATGAATTGGTTCGGACCTACAACGATTGGGGGCCGGCATCGAAGGCTTGGTACCTGCACATGCAGGCGTGTCTGGAAAAGGGCAAAAAGATACTTGTCAGCCAGGAGGCCCAAAATCAGGGCGCACCGGCGGGGGCATTTCGCCAGGGCGAACGTTTTTTCGAGGAATGGCTGGATCGCGACGCCGTCAAGGGCTGGTCCAACGAAGCGGCAAGCCGGGTAGCGCTCGGCACCGACACCACCGGGATAGAATTTTGATTCAAGAGGCGAGGACGGGCGCTCGCCCGGACAGGGACTAAACAAGAGGCGAGGACGGGCGCTCGCCCGGACAGGGACTAAACAAGAGGCGAGGACGGGCGCTCGCCCGGACAGGGACTAAACAAGAGGCGAGGACGGGCGCTCGCCCGGACAGGGACTAAACAAAACAAGAGGAGACGGCATGGCCAATGCTCTCGGGATTACCCAGGATGGCCTGAAAACGGCTCTAGAGATCAAGAGCAACTACCGCAGGCATGAGCCCTTGATCCTGCCCGGCGCCAAAGACCGGATGTTGATTCCGGAAAACCTGATGAACACCAACATCAACCTGCTGGGGCTCGAAGACCCGCTGCCGCTGGCCATGGTCGCCAGCCGTGACCCGGAGGCGCCAATGGCGCTGGCGGCGGCGACCCGCCTGTGCCCATTGGGAACCAGCACAAAATTAATCGCAGGCGTCATGCGGGTGGTCGGCGAAACATCCAGGCATCCGCTGGTCCGTGAATGCCTGAGCTTCGTCACCGAAAGCGATTTCAACCCGACGACGATCGCCGAGGTCCGCCGTCATGCGTCGCGGTTTATCGTTCAAACCCGCGAACAGTACACTCTGGCGCTGAGGGAAAACCTGCAATTGCTGCTTGATGGCTCGATCGCGCCGCGTCAATTCGTCAGTGAATTCTTTGAATTGACCGAGGCCGGTAACATGCGCAACGACATCCGCAAGAAGCTGGTGTTGTCGTTGTTGCTGTCCGGCACCGTCCGGCCCAGCGTCAAGTTTTTGATATTGGAAAACTTCGAACGGCTGGCGAAACCGGTGCGGCTGTCGATTATCTCTTCCGTGCTGCAGGCGGAACCGACGCGCCATACCGAAATCATCAAGGAAGAACTTCAATACATGGTCGCCAACGAGATCAGCGCCCTGGAGGTTAACTAGACTCGTTGGTTTAGGCTGGACTTGACGTCTAGGCCTACGAGTATAGATTTCGAGGCATGGACAAACCCGTTTACATCCCCGATTACGCCTATGACGCAGCGCCCGAGCCCGGTGAGACCGTTGAGGTCGCGCCGGGAGTCCACTGGCTCAGGATGCCGCTGCCGTTTAAGCTCGATCACATCAATCTGTGGCTATTGGATGATAGCGACGAGGACGGCGAAGGCTGGGCCATTGTCGACACCGGAATTGCCCGCGACGAGGTCAAGGCCGCCTGGGAGACCGTCTTCGACGCCCATTTCACCGAGACCAAGCCCCTGAAAAGGGTGATCGTCACCCATTTCCATCCCGATCATATGGGGCTTGCCGGTTGGCTGACGCGGCGCTTCGGGGTGCCCCTGTGGATGCCGCGCGAGGAATGGACTCAGGCCCGTATGTTGTGTCTGGATACGGATGAGACGTTCGGCGCCGCTTCCCGGCGTTTTTATCACGGCGCCGGTTTCGATGCCGAAATGATGGCGGCGGCCGAGGCCCGGGGCGGTGGCTACGCCAAGTCTGTCTCCAGGGTGCCGGGCTCGTTTATCCGTATTCAAGACGGTGATTGCCTGCGCATCGGCAGGCAGACGTGGCGGACCATTGTCGGTACCGGCCATGCGCCGGAACATGCGTGTTTCTATTGCGAGGATCTGGACGTTTTGATTTCCGGCGACCAGGTGTTGCCAAAAATCAGCCCCAACGTCAGCGTCTGGCCACAGGAACCGGAGTCCAACCCGTTGGCGTTGTTCCTGGAAAGCCTGGATTATTTCCGCAAGATCGGCCCCAACCCCCTGGTGCTGCCCAGTCACAATCTGCCGTTTCACGGCCTTGATGCCCGGCTCGGCGATCTAAGCGACCATCACGCAGAGCGGTTGGATTTTACCTTAGCGGTTGTCGCTAAGCCGCTGACCGGTGTTGAGGTGATGAGACAACTTTTCCAGCGCAAGCTCGACACGCATCAGACGTTTTTTGCCATTGGTGAGACACTGGCTCACCTGCATTACCTGATGGGGCAGGGAAAAATCCGGCGGCGCTTGGGCGTTGAGGATATGTATCTGTTTGAGAGTCTTTAATTCGGGTTTCCCCATTCGGCTTTAAAATTATTGCGGCGAATATTCGGCTGGGCGGCCGCATTTAATCCGCGTTTCAAAACATTGCGGACCCGCAGGGCCAGCTCCTTGGGGTCAAATGGCTTGGCTATAAAATCATCGGCGCCGAGCCGAAGAGCCGTGAGGCGGTCTTTTTTATCTTTGCGTGCGGTGGCGATGATGATCGGCACGGTTGATCGTTCGCGGATAAACTCGAGGAGTTCAAGACCGTCGCCATCGGGGAGATTGATGTCGAGAACAATAAGATCCGGCTGGGCGTTGGCCAGGACAACGAACATTTCGGCGCCGTTGGCGGCCGTTTGCACCGTGTAGTCTTCGCTCCCAAGGTGAAGGTCCACAAACGCCTGAACCATTTCGTCATCTTCAACGACAAGGATATTTCGAGTCGGTGTGATCATCATACGTCCTCAATGTTGGAGGACATTGATAGGCGGTGCGTGTTTACAGGGTATTTCGAGACTATGAAGCGAGTGTGAATGCCTGTAAAAGGTCGCCTTGGGCGCGGTTAGCCCTGGGGCAGGGGGCCGACCGGGTTTTCCACGGCGCCGCCGGCCTTGACCCAGGCGTCAAAGCCGCCACCCAGATGGCGGGCGTTGGCGAACCCGGCCTTGATCATTTCCTGAAGCGCCAACACCGAGCGTTCGCCGAAGGCGCAATAGAGCAGAATTTTCTGGTCCGGGTTTTTCGCCATCGCCGCTAACAGACCGCCCGGCTTGATGTTGTCGCGCAGCGCCTGATAGGGCAAATGCACGCAGCCTGGAATGATGCCGTCGTGTTCTCTTTCGGTTTTCTCCCGCAGGTCAACGAACAGGATATCGGCCTGGCCGGTGAGATCAACGGCGTCGGCGACCGCTACCGTGGCGGCCTTGATCTCGGGCGCATCCGCGGAAAAGCCGATAACCAGATTTGCCGGCACCGCCACATCCATAAGCTTCGGGTTGGGAAGGTTGAGATTATTCATAATGTCGGCGTATTGCGCTGCCGATGCCACTTGCAGGCGCGGGTTAAAGGCCTTTTCCTCGCCGATGGTGCTGACGGTATCGCCTTTGTAGTCGTGACCCGGATAGACCAAGGTTGCGTCCGGCAGTTTCAGGAGCTTGTTGAACAGCGAGTCATAGGCATCGGCATTGTCGCCGTGTTGAAAATCAGTGCGACCGGTGCCGCGGATAAACAAGGCGTCGCCGGTGAATACGCGGTCGGTCATGGCAAAGGAATAGGAATCGCTGGTGTGTCCCGGCGTATAGAGGACGTCGAGTTGGATATTCTCGATCTCGATCCTGTCGCCTTCATCGACCCGCATGGAAACAAGATTGACGTCTGATTTCTTGCCCATGACGGTGACGCAGCGGGTTTTATCGCGAAGCGCCCCCAACGCGGTAATGTGGTCGGCATGGACATGGGTGTCGATGGCCTTGACCAGGGTCAGGTCCAATTCGTCCAGAAGCTGTAAGTAGCGGTCGGTTTTTTCAAGGACCGGATCAATGATCAGCGCCTCGCCACCGGGACGGCTACCCAATAAATAGGTGTACGTGCACGATATACTCTCAAATAATTGTCGGAAAATCATGAGCCGCTTGTCCTTATTCGGCGGGCTTCAGTTTTTTGGTGATGGTGGTGGCTTTGGCGCCTTGAGTGTCTTTTTCCAGGGTGCCGGCAATGAGGGAGAGAAGCGGCGGCACGATGGCCAGCGTCAGGACCGCCGATAATGACAGCCCGCCCAGGACCACCGAGCCCAACCCCCTGTACAATTCCGACCCGGCGCCCGGAAACAGCACCAGCGGCATCATTCCGAAAACGCTGGTCAGCGTCGACATGAAGATCGGCCGAATTCTGTTGCCGGTCGCCTCCATAATCGCCTCGTTAACCGACATGCCTTCCTGATTGATGTGCAGCAGGGTCTGATGCACCAACAAGATCGCGTTGTTGACGACGATGCCAATCAGAATGACGAACCCCAACAGCGTCAGCATGTCCAGCGGTTGAAACGTAAACAGGTTCATCACCGACAGGCCGATGACGCCGCCGGCGGTCGCCAGCGGCACCGACAGCATGATGATCAACGGGTAGATGAAGCTTTCGAACAGAACCGCCATCACCAGATAAACAATGACCACGGCGACAATCAAATTAACCACCATGGCGTCCCAGGTTTCGGTCAGCTTGTCGGCGGTCCCCGATAGGTTGAGGTGCACATCCTTGGGCAGGTCACCTGCCCGCAGCACCCCGATGACATCGTTGTTCAGCTTTTCCAGCGCCGTTTCAAGGGGCATTTCCGACGGCGGGTGGATGGACAGAGAAACCGTCCGTTGGCGTTCCAGGTGGCGGATTTGAACCGGTCCAGAGGTTACTCTTATATCGGCAAGCGAACTGGCCGGGACGATGGCGCCCGACGACGTCACCACCGGCAACTGATTGATTCCCTGGGTTTCCTTGATGCTTCGGTGATTGCCCCGGAGCATAAGGTCGAGACGCTTGGCGCCGACGGTGATTTCGGCGACGCGCAGCCCGTCATTGAACGCGTCAATGGTATCCCCAAATTCCCGGGCGGTGACGCCGTTGTCGGCCAGTTTGACCCGATTGGGGGTAATGCGAATTTCCGGCGCACCCAGTTCAAGTCCAGGATTCGGGCGAATTTGAGTGCCCTCGCTGAGGGGCAGGCTCTTATCGATAAGGCCGAAGGCTTTCTTGGCGACGTTCAGCACGTCTTCAAGATTCGGCCCCGAAACATTCAACTCGATCGATCGCGAACCGCCGATCCCGCGCCCGAAAAGGGATGCCTGGGTGACCGCGCCGAAGGTTCCGGGCTCGCTGTAAACGGCGCGTTTCAATACCGGGATCAGGTCCTTGACCCGCGTTGGATCCTGGGCCTGGGCGCCGACAAAGGTTCGCCCGCGGGAGGCGACGAAGAAAAAGCTCCGAATTTTCGGCGGCTTGCCTTCTTCGGATTCCGGTCCGCTGACGTCAGCCAAAAGCGGTATGACCTTGGCTTCGAATTGGCCAGCGATCTTGGTAGTGGTTGCAAGGTTGTAGCCGGGCGGCGGCAGAATAAACCCGAAAATAAGATTGCGATTGCCGCTGGGCAGGTATTCCAGCTTCGGCAACAGCGCCATGGTGATAAGAACACCTGTGCCGCACAAGGCGCCGACAACGCCAATGGCGAGGCGGCGGCTTTGTATCACCCGGCGGGTGATGGCCAAAGTTATTTCGACAAACTTACGGGCGAAGTCGTCGAGGACGGGAATACGGAACCGTTTCATGGCTGATTCCGCGCCATCGTCGAGGGCCGATACATTGAGCAACCGGTTCGACAGCGCCGGCACCACGGTGATCGCTACTAACAATGACAGCAACACGGACACCGACAGGGCGACGGCGATGTCGCGGAACAATTGCCCGGCTTCCAACTCCATGACCAGGATCGGGATGAACACCATGACCGTGGTCAACGCCGATACGAAAACCGCCGTCCACACCTCCCGGGCTCCACGATAAGCGGCCTCGGCACGGCTGGCGCCCCTTTCCCGGTGGCGATAAATATTTTCCAGCACCACAATGGCGGCATCGACAACCATGCCGACGGCAAAGGCGATCCCGGCCAGCGAGATTACGTTCAAGGACCGTCCCAAGGCCGCCATGGCAACGAAGGCGCCGATGATGGATACCGGAATTGCCATCGACACCACCAGCGTGGCGCCGCCCGAACGCAGGAATAATAACAATATCAATGCGGCCAAGGCGCCGCCGACGAAGATGTTTTGCTGGACCAGGTCGATGGAGGAACTGATGTAGGTGGTTTCATCATAAACCTGATGCAAACGAAGCCCTTGGGCGGGAAGGTTGTTGTCGTTCAGATCCTGGACGGCGGCACGGATGCCTTTCATGACCTCAATGACGTTGGCGCCGGATTCACGAACGGCGTTAATGGCTATGCCCGGTTGGCCGTTGAACCGGATCGCCGCCGCTGTTTCCTTGCTGACAAAGGCAACTTTAGCGATGTCGCCGACGGTGACCCTGGCCATGCTTCCAGTCACAGGGTCCCGGTTTGACCGCAGCACGACCCGACGAACGTCTTCCAGGCTGGAAAACTCGCCCTCGGTTCGGACCACGTAGCGGCGCTTGCCTTCATCCACATCTCCCGCCGAAAGGGAGGCATTGGCGGCTCTCAGAATTCTCACCATTTCGGATATGGTCAAGCCATAGCGGGCCATTTGTTCGGGATTGACGACGATTTCCATTTCCCTGAGGGCGCCGCCGTAGACATTTACCAGAGAGACGCCGTTGACGCGCTCGATACGATCCTGGATGACGTCCTCGGCGAAATCACCGAAGCTATGGATAGGACGGTCGTTGCCCGGAGTCCTGACCAGAATGAACCAGGCGATCGGGTTGTCGTCGGAACTGGCCGAGCGGATGGAAGGCTCGGTCGCTTCGCTGGGATAGCCGTTGACGCGGTTCAAACGGTTGGAAACCAAAAGCAAGGCATCTGACATATTGGTGCCGACGGCGAATTCAAGCGTGATATTGGAGATCCCGTCCTGGGACTCGCTGCTGATTTCATCCAGGCCCTTGATGCCCTTCAGCACGTCTTCCTGGCGGTTGGTGATCTCGCGCTCGATCTCGGCCGGCGCCGCGCCCGGCCAAGAGGTACTTAGGCTGATCACCGGCTTGCGAACGTCCGGCGTTAGCTGAATGGGGATTTGCGTCAGCGCCAGCCCCCCGAACATCACCACCATCAACACTGCGGCGATGACCGCCACCGGGCGATCAATAGACAGACGGATCAGGTTCATGGTGGTTTATCCCTTGGCCTTGTCCTTGCCGGTGGCGGGCGCGGCGTTTTCATTTTTGTCCCCATAGCGGATATCTTGTCCGGGCTTCAGTCTTTCGTTGCCACGCACCACAACAAGGTCGCCGGGGGTCAGGCCGCTATTGACGATAAATCGGGTGCCGACAGCTTCGCCAAGGCGCACTGGGCGGAGTTGCGCCTTGGAGTCCTTGGCCAGGTAAACCAGGGTTATTCCCTTTTGAGAGATAATGGCGTCCTTGTGGACGGTGATGGCGGTTTTGGCGCTATTGACCGGCAGTTGCAGGGTGACACTTTGATTGGCGGCTAAGTCGCTCTGATGTGAAGAAAATTCGGGGATGAAACGGACCGTGCGGGTCCGGGTCTGGGGATTTTCTTCCGGCACAATGGCACGGACGGTGGCAGTGATTCGGGTGGTACTGTTGATGTAAACATCGATCTTGGTGGACGGTTTAAGCCCAACGGTACGGGCGGCGGGAACCTCGGCCTCGATCTCAAGGTTGGTGTCATCGACCAGCGTCACCAAGGGGTCGCCGACTTTGACGTAAGCGCCGACTTCGGAATGGCGCTTGGTAACGACGCCGGAATAGGGGGCGCGGATGGTGGCGTTATAAAGATTGATCTCCGCCAGCTTCCGGTTCGCCCGCGCACTGGCCAGTTGTGCCGAGGCTTCGACTAACTCACTTTCGGCAACCGCCACGTCTTGGCGTTTATCATCCAGACGGGCCTGAGAGAAAGCGGCGGATTCCATCAGCCGCTCAATACGCTGCATTTCCTGGATGCGAAGTTTGATTCTGGCCTTTCGGGTGATGACGGCGGCCTGGGATTGCTGCTCATTGGCTGTTTGAAGCTCGAGGCTCCATTTAAGGGTGTCGTTGAGCAAAACCGCGATGATGTTTCCGGCCTTGATCCTGTCGCCGACCTTGGCCCGGATTTCGCTGATCGGGCCATTGATGCGGGCGGCGACGACGCCGGTCTGGCGGGCGACAAGGCGTCCGATGACCAAAACGGTTTGGCTTAGGGTCTCGCTGATAACGGCGTCGGTGCCGACCTGCATCGGCGGCGTGTCGTCGTTTTTCGTTGTCTGCGCCATGGCCGGTGCGGCGACGGCAATCATGGCCGCGGCGACCATGAAAGCCGCGCCAAAAACGGCCCGTTGCCTTGTGCAGGAGGCGGATAGAATTATAGACGGTAATCGCACGTTTTGGTCTCCGCTCGCTGGGATAAACATGGCGGTCCGATGCCGGACATCTTCGTTATAAATCGTACTGGACCGTATAGTCCATTTTGTAGTGCGGCCCACTTTTTTACGCAACGAAATTGATTAGGTTTGTTTAGTTTTACCCCCGGATGCCCATTTTGTCTAAAAACGGCCTTTGCAAGGGCCGCGTTCTTCCCTCAAAATAAGGCTTGGTATCAACCTGTCTTTGTCGGGGCATATCCTTGAAATTTTGATGGTTAGAGCTTTCATTACCCTTAGCATTTTAGTGGGCCTTTCCGCCCTCCTTGCCGCAGCCGCCGGGCCGGCCAAGGCCGACATGGCCGGACATGGCGGCATGGTGCGGGCGGTGGATGTTTCCGCCGATGGCCGCCTGGTCTTGAGCGGTAGTTTCGATTTCACCGCACGTCTCTGGGACTTCGCCGAACAGAAAGAAATCGGCGTTCTCGACGCCCATGCCGGACCGCTTACCAATGTCAAATTTATCGGCATCGACCGTGCCCTGACCGCCAGCGACGACAAAACCGCCATCGTTTGGGACCTTAAAACCTTAAAGCCGATCAAGCGGCTCGAAGGGCATCAACATAAAGTCATGGACCTGGCGGTTAGCAAAGACGCCAAGCGCGTCGCCACCGGAAGCTGGGACAGGACGGTACGCCTTTGGGATTTGAGCCAAGGCAAAACCATCCGGGTTTTCCGCCATACCACGCCGGTCAATGCCGTGGCCTTTGCCGAAGGCGGCAAAACCATCGCCGCCGGGGGACATGACGGTAAAATCTGGGTCTGGAATTCCGAAACGGGGCTCTCGAAGGGCTCTCTGGAGGGGCATGCATTGGGGATTACCGGGCTGAGCACATCGCCTGACGGAACTAAGATGCTGTCGGCCAGCATCGACAAAACGCTGCGGTTGTGGGATCTGAAAACGATGACCGAGGTCAAGATCTACAAAGAACATGATGGCCCCGTCTACGCCGTGACCTTTGCACCGGATGGAAAGACGGCGTTGTCGGCGGGCCGCGAAGGGACGCTGGTTCAATGGAATTTGGCGGACGGCAATCCGATCCGCGCCATCCGCGCCATCCGGGCGCGCAAAACTATCGTTTGGTCGGTTGCCTTTTCGCCGGATGGCCGATTTGCCTTGACCGCCGGTTCCGATGATCTGATCCGGGTATGGCATCTTGAAAGCGGCGATCGGATCGGCCTTGCGGCGGAAGGCGACAAGGAACCGAAGCCGTGGCTGGACAGCGACCATCCCGGCGCCAAGGTGTACAAAAAATGCGCCCGTTGCCATTCACTCAGCGCCGATGGCAAGGGGCGTTCCGGGCCGCACTTCGCCGGCCTGTTCGGTCGCGCCGCCGGCTCGGTCGAAGGCTACAACTATTCCAGCGCGCTGACCGGCGTTAACTTTCGCTGGAACAAGAAGACCCTCTATGACCTGTTCGACCAGGGACCGGCCAAGTATCTGCCGGGAACCAAGATGCCGATGCAAATGGTCCCCGACGCCGAGCAATTGAACCAGCTTGTCGATTACCTGAAGGAAATCACGGCGGTGAAGAGAACGGAATAAGTAATGACAACGCTGCTCTACAGCCATCCCATTTGCATCGAACATGATCCCGGCCGGGGCCATCCCGAATGCCCGGATCGCCTGCGCTCGGTGATGGCGGGTTTTGAAGACGACGACTTCGCCGCCCTGGAACGCCGTGAAGCGCCGGAAATCGACCTCAAGGAGGTCGAGCAGGTGCATATGCCCTATTACGTCGAGCAGGTGTTCAAAAACATGCCCACCGAAGGCCGCGTCTATCTTGATCCCGACACGTCCATGTCACCGGCGTCCGGCAAGGCCTCCCGGCGCGCCGCCGGTGCCGTGTGCGACGCCATTGATCAGGTCATGAAGGGGGATGCCGACAATGCTTTTTGCGCCGTCCGCCCGCCCGGCCATCATGCCGAATCCAGCAAGGCGATGGGGTTCTGTATCTTTAATTCCATCGCCATTGGGGCCATGCACGGCCGCGCCCGGCACGGACTGGAGCGTGTCGCCGTGATTGATTTCGACGTTCATCACGGCAACGGAACCCAGCATACGTTTGAGCACGACCCCGGCCTTTTTTATGGCTCCAGCCACCAATGGCCGGCCTATCCGGGAACCGGCGCCGAGGATGAAACCGGGGAGTTCGGTAATATTTTCAATGTTCCCATGGCCCCCGGCGAAGGCTCGAAAGCCTTCCGCAAGGGCTACGAAAAGAGAATTCTGCCGGCGCTGAGAGCGTTTAATCCCGACCTGTTGCTGATTTCCGCCGGGTTCGATGGCCATACTCGCGACCCGCTCGCCCAAATTAACCTGGAAACCGAAGACTATGATTGGATCACCAGGGAATTGTTGTCGGTGGCCGATGAATGTTGCGCGGGGAAGGTGGTGTCCTTGCTTGAGGGCGGCTACAATCTTGAGGCTTTAAGGGAAAGCGTTCAGGCCCATGTCCGGGTGTTGATGGCGGATTAGAGGAAACCCATGGCCGAAAATAAAATACCCGCCGATATCCGCAAGCTTAGTTTTGAGGATGCGTTGGCTGAAATGGAAGACATCGTCCACAGTCTTGAATCCGGTGAGGTCAGGCTGGACGATGCCATCGGCGCCTATACCCGTGGTGCACAGTTGAAAAAACATTGTCAGGCCAAGCTCAAGGAGGCCCAGGTCCGGATCGATAAAATAGTGTTGGGTCCAGATGGTGATATCGGCGCCGAACCCGCAGACTTGGAATAAATTTTCGTGAGCAAACTTAAAAAAGCATTGGCCGACAACGCCAAGGCGGTCAACGGCGTTCTCGATGACCTGTTGGTTTTGGGCGCAGGCCCGGAATCCCGCGTCGTCGAGGCGATGCGCTACACGGCGCTTAGCGGCGGTAAACGGATCCGCCCCTTTCTGGTCACCGCCAGCGCCAATCTGTTCAACGTTGATGAACACTCAGCCCTCAGGGTCGCGGCGGCGGTCGAGTTTGTTCACTGCTATTCCCTGATCCATGATGATCTGCCAGCCATGGATGATGACGACCTTCGGCGCGGCAAGCCGACGTGTCATATCAAGTTCGACGAAGCGACGGCGATCCTGGCCGGTGATGCCCTGTTGACCAAGGCCTTTGAGGTGCTGGCCGACGAACGCACCCACGGCAATCCTTCAGTGCGGGTGGAATTGATTTCGGCATTGGCCAAGGCCTCCGGCGACGCCGGGATGGTTGGTGGCCAGATGCTTGACCTCTATGCCGAGGATCATCCTCTGCAAATGCCCGAAATCACGCGTCTTCAACGCATGAAGACCGGCGCCCTGATCGCCGTTTCCTGTGAAATGGGGGCAATCCTCGGGCGCGCTTCAGAGAAAGCCCTGCATGCCCTGCACGCCTATGCCCATGATGTTGGTCTGGCGTTCCAGATTGCCGATGACTTGCTCGACGTCGAAGGCGACGAAAAGGAGGTCGGTAAAAAAACCGGTAAAGACGCCGCCGCCGGAAAGGCGACATTCGTTACGCTGTTGGGGGTGGAAAGGGCGCGGGAACAAGCCGAAATGCTGGCAGAACAAGCCTCGGCACACCTTGACATGTTCGAGGATAAGGCCAACTTGCTTTGTGACTTGGCTCATTTTGTGGTACACAGAAATACGTAAACGATGGCTACTGTGCGCCCGTCATGACGTTATTGACGGGTTGGTTTTCGCGCAGGGCTTGGGGAGGACGGGACGTCGTGACAGGGAAGAATAATACGCCGCTCCTGGATAAGGTGCGCGCACCTTCTGATATTCGGGATTTTTCAATTAGTCAGTTAAAGACGCTGGCGAATGAATTGCGCAACGATACGGTGCGCTCGGTCTCTCATACCGGCGGCCATTTGGGCGCGTCCCTTGGCGTCGTTGAGTTGACGGTTGCCCTTCACCATGTATTCGACACCCCGAAAGATCGGTTGATCTGGGATGTCGGCCATCAATGCTACCCCCACAAAATTCTGACCGGTCGTCGTGATCAGATGCATACGCTGCGCCAGGGCGGCGGTCTTGCCGGATTTACCAATCGCCGGGAAAGTGAATACGACCCCTTCGGCGCCGGCCATTCCTCGACCTCCATTTCGTCCGGACTGGGGATGGCGGTGGCCAGTAGCCTTGGTGGCGTGGATAATCATGTGATTTGCGTGATCGGCGACGGCGCCCTGACCGCCGGCATGGCCTACGAAGCGATGAACAACGCGGGCTCCATGGATGCCCGCCTGATCGTTATTCTCAATGACAACGATATGTCCATCGCGCTCCCCGTCGGCGCGCTGAGCGCCTATCTTTCGCGGCTGATATCGTCGAAGCCGTTTCGTTCGGCCCGCGATCTAGCCAAGGATGTGGCCAAGAAATTTCCTCGCAAAATCGGCGAGGCGGCTGCCAAGGTTGACGAATACGCCCGTGGCATGCTCACCGGCGGCACCTTGTTCGAGGAACTGGGGTTTTATTACGTCGGCCCCATTGACGGCCACAATCTGGACCATCTTTTGCCGGTGCTCAAAAATATTCGCGACGACAACAACCGCGGCCCGGTGTTGATCCATTGTGTGACCAATAAGGGCCACGGCTATAAACCGGCAGAGGAGTCGGCCGATAAGTTCCACGGGGTTTCCAGGTTCGATATCAACACTGGAAAGCAGGAAAAATCCCATTCCAATGTGCCCAGTTATACCAGCGTTTTTGCCCGCGCCTTGATCGCCGAGGCCGAAGCCGATGACAAAATCGTCGCCATTACCGCGGCCATGCCGGGTGGCACCGGCATCGACAAATTTTCAACTCACTTCCCAGATCGCAGCTTCGATGTCGGGATCGCCGAACAGCATGCCGTCACCTTTGCCGCCGGGATGGCGACAGAGGGCTACAAGCCTTTCTGCGCCATTTATTCGACGTTCCTGCAACGGGCCTACGATCAGATCGTGCATGATGTCGCCGTCCAGCGCCTTCCGGTTCGTTTTGCCATTGACCGCGCCGGTTATGTCGGCGCCGACGGCTGCACCCATGCCGGCGCCTTTGATCTAGCCTACCTTTGTACGTTGCCGGGGGTCGTGGTGATGGCGGCCGCCGATGAGTTGGAGCTGATGCACATGACGGCGACCGCGGCGGCCATTGACGACCGCCCGTCGGCATTTCGCTATCCGCGCGGCGAGGGCACCGGCATTGAACTTCCGGCGCGCGGCAAGGTCTTGGAGATCGGCAAGGGGAGGGTTCTTCGCGAAGGCTCAACAGTGGCCATTCTCAGCCTTGGCACACGCCTCGGTGAGGCGATGGCGGCGGCCGAAGTATTGGCGGCCATGGGGTTGTCGACCACCGTCGCCGATGCCCGTTTCGCCAAACCCCTGGACGCGGACCTGATCCGCCGCCTGGCGTTGGAACACGAAGTCATGATTACCGTTGAGGAAGGCGCTATCGGCGGTTTCGCCGCCCATGTGTTGCAGTTTCTGACCAACGAAGGGTTGTTGGAAAACGGACTAAAAATTCGCGTGATGACCATGCCCGATGAATTCATCGATCACGACAAGCCCGATGCTCAATTGGAAATGGCCGGGTTGAAGGCGTCGCACATCGTCGCCAACGTGCTGGCGGCGCTGGGCCGCGCCGATAAGGTTGATCCGGCGATTTTCAGTCAAATCGCATAAAGTTTGAATCCTAAGACCAAAAAATCACGTCTCGATCAAGTGCTTGTCGAACGCGGGCTGGCGGAAGACCTTGTTCGCGCCCAGGCGTTGATCATGGCCGGTCTGGTGACGTCCGAGACCCGTCGCCTGGATAAGCCCGGCCTTCAGGTCACCGAGGACATTCCGCTGAACGTCAAGGGGCCGGACCATCCTTGGGTATCAAGGGGCGGCGTCAAACTGGCGCACGGGCTTGGGTATTTTTCCATCCAGGCGAAAAATCGTGTTTGCCTGGACCTCGGCGCCTCCACCGGCGGCTTTAGCGATGTCCTGTTGAGCGCCGGGGCCGCCAGGGTCTATGCCGTCGATGTCGGGCACGGGCAACTGGCCTGGAAAATCAGCCAGGATGAGCGGGTCGTGGTTCTGGATAAAACAAATGCGCGCCACCTGAGCACTGAGGAGGTTCCGGAACCCGTTGACCTGATCGTTTGCGACGCCAGCTTCATCGGTCTTGAGACGCTATTGCCCGCGCCCATGGCCTTGGCCCGCCCTGGCGCCCATCTGATCGCCCTGATCAAACCGCAATTTGAGGTCGGTAAGGAGAGCGTCGGCAAGGGCGGCATCGTCCGCGATGCGGCCCTGCACCAAGAGGTCTGTGATCGCATCGAAGGCTGGTTTAACGCGCAAACCCCCTGGCGGGTGTTGGGCATCACCAAAAGCCCGCTGACCGGCGCCGACGGCAACAAGGAATTCCTGATCGGGGCGGTTCGGGAGCAGACCTAAAGAACGGCCTTCCTGATCCGGACCTGCTTTATGATGCGCGCGCCCTCGGCCTTGCGGGCTTTTTCAAGATCATGGGCGGCTTGCAGATGCAGCCAGAATTCTTCCGTGGTGCAGAAATACCGGGACAGGCGAAGCGCCGTATCGGCGGAAATGGCGGCTTGGCCGCTGACGATGTTGTTGATGCGGGTGTTCGACACCTTGATTTCACAGGCCAGCGCGACGCGGGTGATGCCCATGGGGGCCAAAAACTCCTCCAACAAGATAATGCCGGGGTGAATGCCGGTTGGCCGGGGCGTGTCGGATTCCGGCAACGCCGCCATCAAGCCCTCCGGACCACACGGCCCGTCTTTTTTCAGGAACGGCAGTACCTTCGGCACATCGGGGATGACGATCTGGGATTCCGTCGGGCAACCGGCTTCCTTCCAGGCCTTGATGCCGCCTTGCAGGTTGATGACGCGGCTTCTTCCGGTGGCAATAAGCTGCTTGGCGGCGGCGGCGGAGCGTTTGCCGATGGCGCAATGAACGACAACGATCTTTTCGGTGATTTTAGGGAACAGGTCGGCATCGAACACCGACAACGGGCATAGCACCGAACCGGGGATGTGTTCCTGTTCGTATTCAGAGGTCTCGCGGACATCGACCAGCAAAATGTCACCGGCGTCCAGCCAGCCCCGAACCGTCAGGGCGTCGGCTTCCGGCACCTCCAAGGGATTGGAGACCGCTTCGGAAAGAACGGGTTGAGGTGCCTGTTGAGCGGTCATCGGGGAAGGGCCTTTCGTTAACGCATTAATACTAATTAGTTATGTTATATATTATAAATACCAATAATTTAATGTCAAATAAAATATAATTACATAAAATAAATGTTAAAAAAATAAAAATAACAACCCGTGAAAACCGATAGCGCGAGGACCCTAAAATATTAAGGGGTAAAGCTTAGGCGGCGCTGGTCTGAAGTGGCAGGCCTGCCTGAACCCAGGCGGCAATACCGCCGGTCAAGTTGAAGGCTTCGTGCAAAAGGCCTTCGGAGGTCAGATACTGGCTGATCTGCATCGATCGGTGGCCGTGGGCACAGACAAAAATGATCTTCTTGCCGCTGTCCGTCGGCAGTTGGCTGGGGTCGAAGGCAGATAACGGCACATGGACGGCGCCGTCGACACGGGCCTGGAACAGTTCCTGATGCTCGCGGACATCGACAATGATGGCATCGCCGTCCGTGGACCATTGATGCGCGGTGGCGGCATCGACCTCTGAAATCTGCGGCATGGGGGTTCCTTATAATTTATTTTTCGCGTAGCCGTCTATATGGGGCGTTCTTCACGGATGTCACCCCTTAGTTCCCTCAATCTTCCTCCAGAAGTGCGACAAAGCCGGCCAGGCTATCCGTCTCGTAGTCCGGTTTTGCCGTTTCGGCCCCGCTTCCCGTGCGACCGAAGATATGGCCGGGGCGGTTAATCCAGACGCATGTCAAACCCAGTGCGTTGGCGGGGACAATGTCGGCTCTCCGGCTTTGGGCAACATGGAGGACACGGCTTTGCGGAATCTCGAGAGCGAGCAGATCGGATAGGGCGGCCAAGAAGTGTGTGTGATCAGGCTTATAAGCGCCCACGCGCTGAGCCGTCACGATCACGTCAAAGGAAATATTCGCACTTTTCGCGGCCCGCTCGAACGAACGGTCGTCGACATTGGTGAGTGCGGCGAGCGTGAACCCCATGGACTTGAGAGCACCAAGCGCCGCGGCGCTATCAGGGAAGGGTTTATGCTTTGCAGCTATTTCACCGAAGTCGTCTCGTTGGCCCACCGGAGCCGGCATCCCGAACTCCTTGGCCATCGCGTCAAACGTTTGTTTGAGAACTTCGGGGTATCGTAAGGCCGGGCGTTCCTCCTGAAGAGGTTGGCGGAGACAGTCATAGACCTCCATCAGCTTTTGCCTGGTTACGCTGAGATTATTCTGAGCTGCCCAAGTCTCCAAAAAGTCCGCAACCTCCGGTTCCCAATCCAGGATGGTTCCGTAAACATCGAAGCCAATTGCATCGTAGTCGCGCGCCCTGATCACATCGCTCCATCCTACCGGTCCATGCCGTGGTATTCGGGGTTGGGCATCATCTCAAGGCCGAAGGCCATGCGGTTGGCGTAATTAAAAACGGCGACGACATCGGTGATATCGAAAATATCCTGGTCGTTGAAGCCGGCGTCCGTGAGCGCTTGGCGTTCTGGGTCTCTGATTTCCTGGGGGGCGAGGGTGAGCTTCCAGGCGTAATCGAGCATGGCGCGTTGGCGTTTGTCCAACTCGGCGATCCGATAGTCGGTCACCATCATCTCGCCCAGTTGCGGGTCGCCCGAAAGATTGCGGACCGCATGGCCATGGGCGATCAGGCAGTAATAACATCGGTTGGCCGACGACACCACGACGGCGATCATTTCGCGCTCCAGCTTGGAAAGGCGGCAGGTCTTCTCGTCAAGCATGATCTGGTTGTAGAACGCCGTGAAGGTGCGGAATTTTTCGAAATTCACCGTATAGGCATGGAGCACGTTCGGAATTAGCCCCAGTTTCTCGGTGCAGATAGCGAAGTACTTCTTGATGTCGTCGGGCAGATCTTCCGGATCCGGAACCGGCGGCAGTTTAATGATGTGGTCGGGTTGCGGCATGGCTTTAGGGCCTCACCCGCATTGCGCCCGGTGGCGCAGCATATGGTCGGCGAGAACGCAGGCGACCATGGCCTCGCCGATGGGAATGGCGCGGATGCCGACGCACGGGTCGTGGCGGCCCTTGGTCAGGACCTCGGCGTCGTTGCCGGCGGTATTGACGGTTCTTTTCGCCTTTAGGATCGAACTGGTCGGCTTGACGGCGAAGCTGGAGACGATGTCCTGACCGGTGGAAATGCCGCCCAGGATGCCGCCGGCGTTGTTTGATAAAAACCGCACCGTATCGCCGTCCATGCGCATTTCATCGGCGTTTTGTTCGCCCGAAAGCCGGGCCGCTTCGAAGCCGGCACCGATCTCGACGCCTTTGACGGCGGGGATTCCCATCAGGGCGCCAGCCAGGTCGGCATCAAGTTTGGCGTAGATCGGCGCACCCAATCCGGCGGGAACGCCCGACGCGATCACTTCGATGACGGCGCCGATGGAGGAGCCATCCTTGCGGGTTTTATCGAGAAGGTCTTCGAACGGTTTGACGGAGTCCCGGTCCGGCGAAAAGAAGGGGTTGTTGTTGATCTCATCCCAATCCCAATTGTCCCGATTGATGGCGATGTCGCCGATGCGGACCATGGCGCCACGGATGGTGACGCCGTCCCCCAGGATTTTTCTGGCGATGGCCCCGGCGGCGACCCGCATGGCGGTTTCCCGCGCCGATGACCGTCCGCCGCCGCGATAATCACGAATCCCGTATTTTTTATCGTAGGTGTAGTCGGCGTGGCCGGGGCGGTATTTGTCCTTGATGTCGTCATAGTCCTTGGACCGGGTGTCTTCGTTTTCGACCAGAAGGCCGATGGAGGTTCCGGTGGTGACGCCATCGTAAACGCCGGATAGAATCCTGACCGTGTCCGATTCCTTGCGCTGGGTGGTGTATTTGCTTTGGCCGGGGCGGCGTTTGTCCATATGGACCTGGATGTCGGCTTCGCTCAGCGCAATGCCCGGCGGCGTGCCGTCAACAACGCAGCCGATGGCGGGGCCGTGGCTTTCGCCGAAGGTGGTGAACCGAAATAAATGGCCGAAGGTGTTTGCGCTCATGGTGGGCCCACCTTAGCCCATCTGTCAGACAACGGAAATATCTGGTGCATCCACGGCTTTCATGCCGACGATGTTGTAGCCGCAATCGACATGGTGGGTTTCACCGGTGACGCCGCTGGACAGATCGGACAGCAGGTAAATTCCGGCGCCGCCGATATCGTCCTGGGTGACATTGCGGCGAAGCGGCGAGTTGTATTCGTTCCATTTCAGGATATAGCGGAAATCGCCGATCCCCGATGCCGCAAGCGTCTTCATCGGCCCGGCGGAAATCGCGTTGACGCGGATTTTTTCGCGCCCCAAGTCCTCGGCCAGATAGCGCACACTGGCTTCCAGCGCCGCTTTGGCGACGCCCATGACGTTGTAATGGGGCATCACCCGCTCGGCCCCGAAATAGCTCAGCGTCACCATGCTGCCGCCGTCGGTCATCAATGTCCGCGCACGCTGCGCCAGGGCGGTAAATGAATAGCACGATATATTCATGGTCGAGGCGAAGTTATCGGCGGACGTGTCGATATATTGGCCCTTCAATTCGTCCTTGTCGGAAAAGGCGATGGCGTGGACCAGGAAATCGAGCTTGCCCCAGCGTTCCTTGACGGCATCAAACACCGCGTCCATGGATGCCGCGTCGGTAACGTCACAAGGAACCACGAAATCGGAGTCGGCCGATTCGGCCAGCGGTACGACTCGTTTTTTCAGCGCATCGCCCTGGTAGGTAAAGGCCAGTTCCGCGCCCTGGCCATGAACGGCCTTGGCAATTCCCCAGGCGATGGAGCGATCGTTGGCGACGCCCATAATCAGGCCCTTCTTGCCTGCCATCAATTGTCCGGCGTCGGTCATTGATATCCCTTTTTTATTCATTCCGCCAGCTCTGGGGCGTGGTTTGTAGGGGACCAGAATCTACACATTCATTTGAAAAAGGCAAAAGCCGGACGATCACGTTTCGTTGCAGATTGTAACGGTCGCGATCGCCCGGTTGCATCTTATCCCAGGCTTATTTTTTGGAAGTTGATTTGCTCTTCGGGCGAACACTATAGGGATGGTCCGGCGACCATTCTTTCAAAAAGCGGAGGAGGTCCTTGTCCGGCTTTTTCGGCAAGATGACTTGCAGATGAACGATCTGGTCGCCTTTCGCCCCGCCGTCCTTTTTGCCGGGTTTCAGGCCCTTGCCTTTGAGCCTGAGTTGGGTGCCGGTGTTGGATCCCTTGGGCACGGTGACGGTGACGCTGCCGTCGATGGTCGGGGCCTCGACCTTGCCGCCGAGCACGGCTTCGCTCAACGTCACCGGGACGTCGGTATGGATGTCGTTGCCTTGGCGCCGGAAAACGGGGTCTTCCTCGACGAAGATTTCAACATAGGCGTTACCGTTACCGCCGCCACCAAACCCATTCATGCCCTGTCCGTTGAGTCGAAGGACATCGCCTTCACCGGTGCCTGGCGGAATGTTGACCTTGAGGCGTTTGCCGGTGGCCATGGAGATATGGCGGACCGTGCCGGCGGCGGCTTCCATGAAGCTGATCTTCAGGGTGTATTCGACATCGGCGCCCTTGATATTCAAGCCCGCGGTCTTGCTGGGTTTTGGGCCAGCCGAGTGGGGCGGGCGTTGTTTTGATTCGGGATGGGGTTTATTGGCCGTCCGGGTGCGCTTTGTCCCGTCACCGCTGATCTCGCCTCGGTCGTATTTTAATCGCCGGTCGGAATCGGAAAGCAGGTCGTAGGCCGCCGATAACTCCTTGAACTCGTCTTCGGCCCACGGGTTATCGGGATCACTGTCCGGATGACATTCCCGCGCCAAGCGCCGAAAAGCCTGTTTCAGCTCATCGTTACCGGCATCGGGACGAACGCCGAGGATTTTATACGGGTCTTTCATGCTCCGGGACTATGGCATAGACCCCGAAGCGCACCAAGACTGCTCAGCCGACGATTTGCCAGGTTCCATCCGATTGACGACAGGCCCGGCCGGTGCCGGTTTCCTTTTTGCCATCGACATAGATGGTGGTCTCAAAATCGCGGCAACTGGCGCCGTCCGAAGTTTTGTAGGTCCGGGTCGGCGTAAAGGTGCCGGAATGGCCGGAATCCGGATTGCGCCACTCTTTAGTTTGTCCGACCTGGGCGTACTCCAGGCTATCCTGGGCGGTGCGTTGGGCATAGGCCTTGTCGGCCTTGTCCAGGGACTTGCCGATTTCGCTGCCGCCCCAGGCGCCGGCCAGGGCGCCGATGGCGATGGCCGCCATTTGGCCCTTGCCGCTGCCGATTTGCGAACCGACCAAGGCGCCAAGCCCAGCGCCGAGCAAGGTGCCGCCGGTCTGCTTGGGATTGTCCTGCATGCCTTGGCAGGCAATAAGTGGGACGGCAATGATAACCGCGACGGAAACACGCGAAAGGCTTTTCAAAATAGTCATTTTATGAACCTCAATTAAGCTGGTATTTGTACATCCTCGCAACGCTCAAGATGGACCTGTATTATGGCATAAATTTGAGCGGCTTTGAAGATTATCGATGCTTTATTAATAACTCATTGAAACAACGCTTGGCTGTGATGACTGTCACCGAAATCAAAGACCCGATCGCCGAATTCAAGGACTGGCTGGCCGAGGCCGAGGCCGGCGAGCCCGTCAACCCCAACGCCATGGCGCTGGCGACCTCGACGCCGGGGGGGCAGCCGTCCGTTCGTATGGTGTTGTTGAAGGGCGTCGATGATCGGGGGTTTGTCTTTTACACCAACGCCGAAAGCCGCAAAGGGATCGAGCTTGCCGCCAACCCGGAGGCGTCGCTTTGTTTTTATTGGAAGTCGCTGGGCCGTCAGGTTCGTGTCGACGGCGTCGTTAGCGTCATCGCCGATGAGGAGACCGATGCTTATTTCGAATCCCGTGACCGGGGCGCCCGGATCGGCGCCTGGGCGTCGGCGCAGTCCCGGCCGATGAAGACAAAATTCGATCTTGAAAAAAACGTCGCCAAATTCGCCGCCAAATTCAATATCGGCCCGGTACCGAGGCCGGACTACTGGCGCGGCTACCGGGTTGCCCCCCGCACCATCGAATTTTGGCAGGAACGCAAATCCCGCCTGCATGACCGCTGGGTGTATCATCGCACCGATGACGGCTGGACAACGGAGAAGCTTTTTCCTTAGCGGGATGTATCAGCCAAGCAGCTAACGCTGAGGGCGCATTTTTTGAGTTTTACCACCAGGGCGTCGGCAACCGAAAAGTTATTGTCGCCGCGTTTCTCTGCCTCCCTTACCGCGTCATCGGATTCCAAAAGAAGTATCCGCAATGTCTTGATAGTGTCTTCGTCATTGAACAGACAGTTGGTTACAATTGGGTCGGGGGTTCCATTCCTCTCCACAGAATAGAGGGCGTCGAGGAAGCCGGAGAGGTAGGCTAATCGCGACACCCCCGTTGAACCGAGGAAGGAACTGGGGGGGGGAATCAGCTTCTTTTCTTCAGCCTCCGAGATTGCCGGAAACAATAGAAGAAACACGATAAAAATTTGGGGCTGTCCTAGATAACTATCTCAAATAGTTTCTAACCCATTGTCTCAACTGCAACAATTGAGTTGATGGGTCACTCTTGAATGAGAGGGGCAACCACATCTGGCTCATGACGGCGGCATCTGCGGGCCATGTTCCGGCTCAGCGCGATCTCGGACGATTCTATCTACAACGTAGCAGCACCAAAGATAAAGTGCGCGGTTATGCCTGGCTATTGGTAGCGAAACGAAGCGGTTTAGATGTTAGCCAACTTTTAGAAGAAGCAGGAAGACATTTTGGCGCAGACAATACCACCGACGCTCAGGAACTATCCAAAACCTTGCCGATTGGGCGCAAACCGTAGGGTGTTTTTTTGCTCAAGAAATGCAATCTGAAATATTAATGCCTCGACTTTGTTCTTAGCTTCATTTCGCTTTGTTAGGGTATCCCTCCATTCACCGGGAAGAACGACTAACCCGTACCTCCTTTTGACACGGTACAATCTTTCATGATTCCGGTCGAGACGGTTTCCCGTGTTAGGTGCCGTAAGTAGGTGGTGCGAATGGGGAGAATAAATAAGGCCTATTTTCGGCCCTTGCTCATAAAGGAGGGCTTATCGATCACTGTTTGAGATATTGGTCCGGACATATAAGTTTCATTTTCTCAAACAGTACTTTTGGGACGGAAATGAATGAGGTGCCCTCTTTCGCCACCGCTTCAACTACCGCATCTTTGGTAATTAGTTGCCAGGTAATTGGCCCCCAAGCCTTTGGGTCGCTTTCTTTGAAACAGTCTGAAATGCCACGCTGGATGCCGGTCGATTCGGTAAGGTATGAGAGGGCGTCAACAATTCCTGTCACGTAGTCGATCCGGGAAACAGATGGCCAGCTAAGAAATTTCTCCCCCGACACATACCTATATGGTTGTACTTGCTCTTCCCCAACCGTCACTGAGGTTAGGGAGAAAAATGCGATGCAAACGGCGATCAACTTTCTTAGCGGCATGGCGCTACCTTTCAATTTACCCAGAATTAGACGAACTTAGCACAATGCATACGGTCGTCCCAAGATTGGCGAGAACCGACAGATTGCAAGTTTTTAATAAAATAGGGATCAATACTCGCACCCGTTTTCCTTGATCTGGTCTCTGATCGCCTCGGCATCTGCTTCCTTTGTGTCGAGTTCTGCTTGTGCAGCTTTCTGTTTTTCCAGGGCTGCGGTAGATTCCTGAAACGCTTTTCTATAGGCCGCTAATGCATCCGAAACTTCGGAAGGTAGGGTTAAGCTCTTAGGTTTTTTGCCCCTCCTTAGCTCAAGGAGGGCTCCAATATTTCCGATACCGAATGCGGCCGCTTTTTTTAAAAATTCCTGCCACCGTGCCTCAACCTCGCGGCTCTTCTTGTTGAAATCTTCGGCCGCTTCACGCATGCGCTCAACTGCCTCTTTCGCGGCCTGCTCGGCATTCGCCAGTTCTACCTTCAGCCTTTTGCACTTCTCCTCATTCGGCTTTGGTTCATCTGGTTCGTCGGGCTCCTCCGGTTCGTCATCATCGGGATCGTCGTCCTGGCCGGGATCATCGGGGGTCGGCTCATCGTCGTCATCATCGTCTGCCTGGTTTTCGGCGCCGGAC
This sequence comes from Pseudomonadota bacterium, assembly GCA_027624235.1. Taxonomy (GTDB): domain Bacteria; phylum Pseudomonadota; class Alphaproteobacteria; order Rhodospirillales; family Casp-alpha2; genus Casp-alpha2. Next base: position 37,632 of record JAQBYB010000008.1, read on the forward strand.
TTGCGGGCCTGCAGGACCAATCGGTCGAGCAGGCTTTTCTCGTCGATCTCCATCCGCGCCTGTGCCTTGGCGTGCAGGCTCTTGGCGCGGGCCGGATCGCGGGCGAACATCTGGCTGATAAAATCGGCGGTTTTGGCGCGGCCGGCCTGATTGGCGCGGAAATCACCGGCCATCAGGTCGGGCACGATGCCGTCGGCGGCCGCCCCTATCAGGTGGCGGACGAGGCGGCCGTTGGCGGCATAGGCCTCGCCGGAAAGGCCCTGCAGCGGCGGCGTCGGCCGTCGCTTGGCGGTGGCGCGCGCCAGCACCCGGCTAATCGCCTGGCTGGTCGGTCCTGTCGGGTTCAGCAGGCCATCGACCTTGAGCTTGTAGCGGCGCTGAAAATCCCGGATGCCGTCATCGAGGCGGGAATCGAAAACACCGCGTTCGCTGCTTTGGTTGAGGCCGGGATACCCGGCCCGGCCCAGCGCCGTCTCGACGCCGCGCACGTCCTCGGGGCGGTTGCGGGTATTCGGCAAGTCGGGCGGCCCGACCGGGGCGGCCAGGGACAGGGCCGGGTAGGGGGTACGGCGGCGCTTGGCCAGCGGCTGGAACGGGTCGTTGCGTTCCGACATGCTTTTGCGAATGGCGGGGTAGAGGCTTGAATATCTAGGAATTAGCAGCTCTTGGGTGGAAATAATAGCGTTTACGGATTTATTAAAGAGAATATATACATAAACAGGAACAGAATCAAGAACAAAAAGGGAATATATTAAAAAATCCTATTTTAATGGATTGCTGGAAACCAGTCCGCCAATGGCCTAACGTCGGGGCCATGGAAGAAGGCAGGAAAACCGTCATCATCATCTGTTTGCGCGACGGTCCGCCGGAAACTTCACCTCGCCACCTGGCCCGACAAAGCCATGCCCAACGACGCTAAATCGCTTGAAAATCAATCCCAAGACGGCCAGCGGTTGCCGCCGGAGACCGCCGCCCGCCTGATGCGGCTGGCGACCTATGCGTCTGTTTCCGTCGCCTCGGTTCTGATCGCCGCCAAGTTCGCCGCCTGGGTGTCGACGGGTGCGGTCAGCCTGCTGTCGACCTTGATCGACTCGCTGCTTGATGTCGGCGCTTCGCTGTTGAACCTGATTGCCGTCCGCCACGCCCTGGAACCCGCCGATAGAGAGCATCGCTTCGGCCACGGCAAGGCCGAGGCGCTGTCGGGGCTGGCGCAGGCGGCCTTCATTTGCGGCTCGGCGGTATTCCTGACCATCGAAGCCGGAGAACGGTTGCTGCATCCCCGTGGCATTGACAACACCGCCATCGGTTACTGGGTGATGGTGCTGGCGATTGTGTTGACGTTGGCGTTGGTCTTGTTTCAGCGCCACGTCGTCCGTCAAACCGGGTCCGTCGCGATCACCGCCGATTCCGCCCATTACCGGATGGACCTGCTGGTCAATATCAGCGTCATCGTCTCCTTAATTCTGGTCAGCAATCTGGGCTGGACCTGGGCCGACCCGGCATTCGCGCTGGCCATCGCCGCGTACATCGTTTGGGGGGCATGGCAGATCGGCATGGACGCCTACCATATGCTGATGGACCGGGAACTGGCCGACGATGAGCGCCGCGCCATCCGTGATATCGCGCTTGCCCATCCCGAAGTTCTGGGGGTTCACGATTTGCGCACCCGGTCGTCGGGTCACCGGGTCTTCATTCAGATGCATTTGGAAATGGACGGCGACATTTCCCTTCACGATGCCCACAAAATCTCCGATGCCGTCGAGGCTGAGGTGATGGAAGCCTTTCCCAACGCCGAGGTCTTGATCCACGAAGACCCGGAGGGCATCGAAGAAGAACGAGCGGCGTTCCATTGATCTCAAATAGCCAAGACGATGTCGCCGCGTTTCTGAGCGACCCGATGACCTTCTCGGCGGCGGGCGCCCGCGTCGACAAAGTCGAAATCATCGAAACACATGTGTCGAAGGTGTTTTTGGGCGGCCCACGGGTGTTGAAGCTGAAACGCGCCGTCGTTTTTCCATACCTTGATTTTTCAACGGCCGAAAACCGCCGCCGGGCCTGTGAAGCCGAAGTCCGCATCAACCGCCGCACCGCGCCGAGTGTCTACAAGGGCGTCGTCGCGGTAACCCGGCAAGCCGATGGCGCCCTGGCCCTCGGCGGTGTGGGGGAGGCCGTCGATTGGCTCGTCGATATGCATCGTTTCGACCAAGACACCCTGTTCGACCGGATGGCGCTGAAGGGGAATCTGAACCGCGCCATGATGGAGGACCTCGTCGATGCCATCACCGAATTTCACCAAAGCGCCGACCCTGTCACTGATGACAAAACGGGCGGAGCCGCCGGCATCGGCATGATTATCGACAGCAACGATGAATGCTTCGCCGCTATTGCCGGGGGGGGTGCCGGGGGGGCCGCCGGGGTTGTCGGGCGGGATGACACCGAGAAATTGACGCAAGCCTCGCGGACGGCGCTGGACGGCATCGGCGCGCTGTTGGACCGCCGCCGGGATGCCGGCCGGGTTCGGCACTGTCATGGTGATCTTCACCTGCGCAACATTTGCATGGTTGACGACCGCCCGACCTTGTTCGACGCCATTGAATTCGGCGACGCCTTCGCCACCATCGATGTGCTGTACGATCTGGCCTTTCTGTTGATGGACCTGGACCACCGGGGCCACCGGCGGCTCGCCAATATCGTCTTTAACCGGTATTTGGATATCACCGGCGACGGCGCGGAAGGATTAGGCGGCATGCGGGTGATGGCGCTGTTCCTGTCCGTCCGCGCCGCGATCCGGTGTCACGTCGACGCCGCCCAGGCTTTGAGCTTGAGCGATCCTGAAAAGGCTAAAGCGAGAGCCGGGGAATCACAGCAGTACCTGGCCCTGGCCATGGCCGCCCTGACGCCTTCAACCCCACGCCTGATCGGCGTCGGTGGGCTTTCCGGCAGTGGCAAATCCAGGATGGCGCGGGAACTGGCGCCGCATCTGGGGGCGGGAGGTGGCGGCGGGATCGGCGCAAGAGTGGTGCGCAGCGACACCACCCGCAAACGCTTGGCCGGTGCGGCGTTGTCGCAGCACCTCGGCCCGCAAGGCTACACGCACGAAATGACGGATCGCACCTTTGAAGCCGTGTTCGCCGAAGTGACGGAGGGGCTGCGGGCCGGATATACGGTCGTCGCCGATGCGGTTTTTGCCTCGCCCGACCACCGCCTGACACTGGAAGCCATCGCCGCGGCGCAAGGCGTCGCCTTCACCGGGATATGGCTTGAGGCGCCGCTTGACGTGATGGCGCGGCGGGTGACGGAACGCACCCGCAATGCCTCGGACGCCGATGCAAAGGTCCTAAAGATGCAGCTCGGTTATGACCTCGGCGATATGGATTGGCGCCGCGTCGATAGTGGCGGGTCAAAGGACGATACCATCAAGGCGGGTTTGGATATCCTCGGCGTCTAATTAGGGCTATGATAGTAGAGTGAGGCGACAAGACAATGATCGCCAACATGGAATGTGAAGGAAGAAGGCAATGAACATCCGAACCATACTGGTTCCTCTTGCCGGTGGTGATGACATGAAACCGGTGATGGAATTGGGGCTGACCATCGGCCGGGATATCGGCGCCCATGTCGATGTTCTGCATGTGCGTTCTGATCCCAAGGACACGATCCCGCTTTTGGGGGAGGGGATGTCGGTGTCGATGATCGAAGACATGATCCAAATCACCGAAAAGGAAGGCAGCGACCGGGCCGCCAAGGGACGTCAGGTTTTCGATGAGATTGTCGGACGGCTTTCCCTTGCGACCGCCACTGAGCCCGGTGGGCTGGGGCCGACGGCGGCATGGGGCGAAGAAATCGGTCGCGATGACGAAGTCACCGCGCGGCGAGGCCGCCTGGCTGATTTGATCGTCGTCGGCAGGCCGACCAAGACGTCGGACGTTTCCTTGACCTTGACCTTGAACGCGGCGTTGTTTGATTCCGGTCGCCCGGTGCTGGTCGCCCCCCCTGGTGGTGCGGGGCATAATTTCGGTGGCCATATCGGCATTTCGTGGAACGGCTCGGCGCAATCGGCGCGTGCCGTCGGCTCGGCGATGGGGCTGATCGCCGGCGCCGGCAAGGTGACGGTGCTGACGGCGATCAGCGATCAAACCTCGGCGGCGCGAGGACCGGAATTGGCGGCGTACCTGGAATGGCACGGCGTTACGCCGGAGACCCGAAACTTCACCGCCGACGGACAATCCATCGGCAGCGCTTTATTGGCGGAATGTGAGAAAGCCGGCGTCGATATGCTGGTGATGGGGGCGTATACCCACAGCCGCATGCGTCAATCGATCCTTGGCGGCGTCACCCGCCATGTTTTGGAAGAAGCATCCATTCCGCTGTTCATGGCGCACTAACCGGCATCGACGGTGTTGCTCAGCTCCCCGATCGGCTCGATGGTGATCGACACCCGGTCGCCACTCTTGAGATAGACCGGTGGATCGAACCCGATGCCGACACCGGCGGGCGTCCCGGTGGCGATAATGTCGCCGGGCTCCAGGGTGATTCCGGCGGATGCGGTTTCAATCAACGTCGGGATGTCGAAAATCAAATCGCTAATCAGGGCGTCCTGGCGGACATCGCCGTTGACGCGGGTCACCAGCCGCAGCTTGCCGACGTCGGGAACGTCGTCGGCGGTCACCAGGGTCGGCCCCATCGGGCAATAGCCGTCGAGACTTTTACCGATAAACCATTGCCGGTGCAGGCCCTGCAAATGGCGGGCGGTGACGTCGTTGACGATGGTGTAGCCGTACACGTGATCGAAGGTGTCTTCTTTGCTAATGCCGCGGCCGCCGGTGCCGATGACGACCGCCAGTTCGCCTTCATAATCGGTGGCATGGCTGGTATCCAGATAGGCGGGGATAGGGACACCGGGGCCGATGACGGAAGACGGCGGCTTGGTGAAAAAAATCGGCACGTCGGGGATCGCGTTTTTGCCGGCGCTGGCATCGAAGCCGCTGTTGTGAAATTCCTTTGAATGTTCGTAATAATTCTTGCCGACGCAAAAGACATTGCGCACCGGGCGCGGGATCGGCGCCAGCAGGGTGACGCCGGAAACGGGGAGGGCGTTTTCGCCGCTTTCCAAGGCGGCGGCTGCCGTTTTTAGACCCTCGTCACCCATGGCGATAAAAGAAGTCATGTTTTTGGGCAGGCCCGAGGCGGCAAGGTCGATGACTGATTGGCCGTCGGCGCTGAGCGCACCGAGGCGGGCGCCGGTGGAATCAGAAAACGTTACGAGCTTCATGGGGGTGGAGTCCTCACAGGGTTTACGACGTCATTATTGTTGGGGGATTATTGAAGCACCACCCCGATTGCCGCAAGCGCTTATCCGAATAAATCCGGCTGGCGCGGTGGTGGCGGCGTTTCTTCGATGGCCTTCATTGAGGCCGACCGATAGGGAACGAGAAGCCCGGCAACATCGGCGAAGGCGGCGCCCTGGTCGTTCCATAGCGCTTCGCCGGGGCGATCTAAAATCACCGGCATTCGGTTGTGGATGTGGGCAATGCCCGGCGCCGGCGCGCAGGTGATGATGGTGAAACGGTCGCCGTCGATAAGCCCGGCAAAGGCGAAGATGTCACTGTCCGCCGTTTCGATCCGGTTTTTATGGGTGCCGCGTTCGTCCTTGCGCCATTCGAAATACGCCGTCGCCGGAACCAGACAGCGGTTTTCCAGTAACGCCTTGAAGGTCTTTTTCCCGGCAAGGGTTTCGGCGCGGGCATTAATCAGGGGCTTGGCGTCCCAATCGACGCTCAATCCCCAAGTCAGCAGGCGCGGGCCATCCGGGGCGATCACCACGGCCAGATCAGTGGGGCGCAATTCCGCCATGTTCGGAACCGGCGGCGGCCCTTCCAATCCGAAGCGCCGGGCGAGGTCGCCGGGCGCGGTATTCAGTTCAAATCGCGAGCACATGGCGGCAGTGTACTCATTTTGCGGGCAACGCGTCCTGAAAATGGCCGTGGCTCAGGTTGATCAGGGCCGCTAAATAGAACTGGCATCGGTTCTGATTTCGGGCTTATCTAGCGTCGGATAAATAACGGGCGCTTTGTCACAAGATATCTTCGTTACATTTCAGCCGCTTCCTGCAATTTTAAGCGTATAGGTCTGCCAGCATGTTCAAGATCAACGATGAATTATTGAGCGAGATTCGGGATCGTTTTCGGCACGTCGATCACTGCCCCTACCAGGGCCCGCGCGTTTTTTTTGAGAATGCAGGGGGGGCGCTGACCCTGAAATCCGTGGTCGAGCGCTCGGCGGAACTGTCGGCGATCCCGGACAACCAGGGCCGCGACAACCCGGCCTCGGACGAATTGGTCCGGCTCATCGATCAGGCCAAGGACGATATCCGCAGCTTTCTAGGCGCCGCCAAAGGCCCCGTGTTTGTCGGCGAAAGCGGCACCGAATTGCTGTTCCGGCTGATCAGCGCCGCCGTGCTGGAAGCGCCGGACGGCGGCGATGTGGTGGGCAGCACCCTGGAGCATCCGGCGTCGGTCAGCGCCTGCGCCCGCTGGGCTAAAATCGCCAACCGCAACTTTGTCCGCGTCCCGCACAATTCGGAAACCGGCACGGTGACGGTCGAGGATTACCGGCCCTATGTGAGCAAGGACACCCGGGTGGCGACGATCCTACACACCTCGCCGGTGACCGGCATGGCCGTCGATGTGGCGGGAATTGCAGCGTTAATTCGGGGCATCTCACCGGATTGCTACATCATCGTCGATGGCATCCAGCATGCGGCCCATGGCGGGTTGGATATCGATTCCTATGGCATCGACGGCTACGCCATCTCGCCCTACAAGGTGTTCTCCCGGCATGGCTACGGGATCGCCTGGGTGTCGGAGCGTCTGGGCAGCGTGCCCCATAACAATCTGATCGGCGCCCCTGCCGATCAATGGGATCTCGGCACCCGTGACACCGCGTCGTATGCGACCTTTTCCGATGTCGTCAACTATTTCGACTGGCTCGGCGGACATTTCACCGAGTCCACTGACCGCCGCGAAAAAATTGTGGCCGCCGGCAAGGCGATCCACCAGCACGAAAAGGTCCTGACCGATGCCATGTTGTATGGCGTCAGCGGCCAGGACGGCCTGGCGGCGATGTCGGAGGTCACCGTCATCGGCGGCATCGACAACCCGCTGCGCGAGGGGTTGGTGTCTCTGGCCGTCGAGGGCAAGTCGGCGGTTGAGGTCGTCAGCGCCTTGCGCGAGCAGGGCATTCGGGTGCATGCCCGCAAAAATGACCTTTACTCCGGCGGCGTCCTCGCCCCGCTGAAGCTGGAAGACTGCGTCCGGGTGTCGATGTGCCACTACAACACGGAACAGGAAGTGTCCCGGTTTTTGACCGCGATGCAGTCCATTGTCGGAAATAAAGCGGCCTGACGGCAAATTAACGTCGATACTTCCAATTGATCGTGATGCATGTGTCGTAACAGCCCGGGATCAACGTTCGCGCGGCGAATCCGTGATATTGACACTCTCCGAAGGTTTCTTGGCGAACATCGACTTGTGCGGCAAAAATACTCCTAGCAACAGCCCACCCAACAACCACAAGATCTCTCGGAATCGGCGTACCACCGCCACTGCGACGCCAAGGGAGGGCGAGCCAGTCATCGACGAGTAGACCAGAAAAAAGACTGCCTCTTGCGTACCAATACTGCCTGGAATGAAGAAGATGCCGTTGCGTACCAGTTGCACCGCGGCCTCGATAATCCAGGCATCCGTAAGCGTCATCTGATGGCCCAGAAAGATCATCGTGTAATAGATCTCGGCCACGCCCAAACACCAGTTGATAAAGGAAAGCAACAGCGCACCGGCAAAACGGCCACCGTGGTTGGTGTAAAAATCAATGAGGCGTTCTTCCATGTCGTTGATATGGTGCAACACCGACCCCAAACGACGGGCGAAGTGGAACCCGGACAGCCAAGTTCCTGTCAGCGATATAATCCGCCATCTTTGCACCGCAAAAAACAGGATAATCATGGTGCTGAAAACCAATAATCCGATGCCGGCCACAAAACCAAAGGCAGCGTCGAGTGCCGCGGACTGACTCATAAAAACAAAGCCAATGATCAGGAACACTACCAGGGCGCAGAGATTGAACGTCTTGGCCAGAATGATCGAGGCCGCGGCTTCCCGATAGCCGATATCATATTGTTTCTTGAGTAATTCGATTTTGAGCGGTTCCCCGCCGAGCCCGGCAGCCGGGATCACCGTATTGAAGACTTCCGATATCATGCGAAGTTTCCACGCGCGATAGGTCCATCGCGCGTTGAGGGGAACCTTCACCAGGGCCATTTGCCAGGCGATGGTATCCACGATAAAAGCGACTAAATAAAGCGCCAGCAGCACAAGTATGCCGAATCCGATGTTTTTGATCTGGGACGCCACTTCGGCGATGTCGACCTCCGCCAACACCATTCCCAGCAGCACGAGCCCCAACAACAGATAAAGGATCTTTAGAATTCGCACGGCCGGAGAAGTCCCTATAAGTGATATTGGTCGGCGCCGCGCACGAACTTGGTTGCCCAGTAGACCTGCGAGCCGATTGCGCCTGCTGGCAACAGCAGCCACGTGAAATTAAATAGCGCGAGAATAAAAACTAAGAAACAAAAATTAGCCCGAGACAGCTCGCGGAAGATAAAGACCGCCCATTCGTGCCATTTATCGGGCCTTTTCGCTTCCTCGGGCGACTCATGGCCGGTACGGGCTTTGTCGCCGAGGCGGCGCTTTTCGCGGCGTTCTACGATCTTGCCGACGATTGAATTGAGCACCGCGCCGCCTGCCGCGATCCATCCCAGCCACATCCACACGTCGTTGCCTTCGGCCCGAGCCGTGCCGATTCCCAACGCCAGGAAAAAGCTGGTATGGACGGCCCAGTCGCTGAAATCGTCAAAATGGCGGCCGAATTCGGAGCACTGGTTCTTGGCTCGCGCGATTTCGCCGTCGCAGTTATCGAACACGTAACAAGCAATCAAGAATAGGGATCCCAGCACCGTCATTTCCCATTTTCCCGGCAGCATAAAGGCACTGGAAATGAGTCCGCACCCTAAGGAGGCGGCAGTCACTTGATTTGCGCTGAACGACGTTTTTAAGAGCACCCGAGATACGGGCCGCGCCATCAGACGGATGATCGGAAAAAACAACAAGGAGGGCTTACCCATCAATCACTATCCTGCTATCTCCACTTGAATAAAAGCAGCCTTACCTTAAACGCAATCGCACTGACCTTAAACGCAATCGCACTGATTTTCCCGCATAAACGCCTAACCGGGGACGAGGCCCGCTTATGACCCGAATGTATGGACCGGCTGCCTCCCATTAGCGGTCATTTCCAGACCGGAAGCGTGAAGTATAATGTGCTGCCCTTTCGAGGTTCACTTTCCATCCAGATACGCCCCCCCAGGCGTTCAACGATCCGTTTAACGGTTGCAAGACCGATCCCGGTGCCTTCATACCGGGCGTCATTGTGCGCCCGCGCGAAAATCAAGAACACCTTTTCAGCATCCTTCGGGTCGATGCCGATACCATTGTCATGAACCCAAATCTACTGTTTCCCGCCGCCATTCTGGTGGCGGATTTCGATCTCTATGGGTTCTTCTTGGTGAGAATACTTAACGGCGTTATGGATGAGGTTCTTTTACACCTGATAAACCCGCGAAGGCGTGCCGCGCACCGATGGTAGGTTTTGAGGCACGGTGATCCGGGCGTTGGACATTTCGATTTCCGACGAGAGGTCATCCATGACATCTTGCACGACCTCCGAAAGCTCGACGTTGTCGATAGCGTTTTCCTCAACCTCGATACGCGAATTGTTGAGCATATCCCTGATCATATTGGACATACGGCTGACTCCGGACAAAGCCAGGTCGATGTATTGATTGACGCCGTCAAAACACGACGGTGAAAGCGTCTCTGTAAGAATTTGCAGTTTCCATGTTGCAACCGTCAGCGGCGCGCCTTTAGCCGCGCCAGCGTCGCGGCGGCGAGCGGCGCGAGGGCGTCGTCGGGGAACGGATACACCGAGCTGACGTTGATTTCGCACAGCACGTAGGTATCGGCGCCGGCCGTGTCCTTCGGCCCGTACAGCAGGTCTGCGTCCCAGATGACGGGCAACCGTGCCGCATCGATTGAAAGTGTCTGACAAAGCTCCGCCACCCACTCGTTTTCCAACTTGCCTTTCATCGGCTGAAAATCCGACCGCGTTGGGGGGTAGTAAAGACGCGGCCCGGGTTCCGGCGGTGTGCCGTTGTCGGCATCAGGTTCGATGGGATAGAGCGCATTAACCAGTTGCTCCCCGAAGCCGGCGACTCGGTCGCCAATCAGGTAACAACGCACCATGCCGTCGGTTAATCGCGGCTGATAGACCTGATCAATGATCGGGCCGTTGCTGTTAAAATAGGGTTCGCATCGTTGCAGGAATTCACCGAGTGAAATCTTCTCTTCAGCACTGCCGCGCTTTGCGTGCCTGATACGCACGTGCGTATCAGGCGTCAACACCAGGAGCCCATCAACGACAGTTGTTGCCACCTCGACCTTCCAGACGCCGGAGCCGCTTTGCCCGCGATTTAGTTTGAGGACACGCGGCGCTCCCTCCGCTAGGGAACGAGGCAGTTCTTCACTTAATACCTGCATTGTCCGGTAGAGACGGGTGTCGCAGCCCCAGCTCATAAATCGCGTGCGATAGAGGACTTCCTTGGTTCCCATCTTGCGGATGACTTCGGGATGCGCGCTAACAAATATGCCCGCGCGGGCGACGTCCTCGAGCAACGCATCAAGTATGGACCGATCACGGTCTTGCTCAAGCGGATTGACCCAGACCAGCACGCCATCGACGCGGAGAAGCTGTGCACGCACCTCCTCGACTAACTCATTCGCAAAAGGTGCACCTTCGACCTCAATACCGACCCCGCGAAGCGCAGCAGCGATTTTGGCAAGGCGTGTATTTTCTAAATCAATCGAATGCCTCTGAGCGGACTCAGACGGGAACAGGAGTGCTACTCGGTAACGTTTATTCGCCATTCTCTTTCATAACCATCTTGAAGGGCATAGTCAGACCAAATTGGCTGGAGTGACCTGATGAGGTACATTAGCCTCTGTAAATGCACAATCCATTCCGGTATTTCAGCAGTTCACCTGAGGTGATCCGCCTCGCGGTAATGATGTATATCCGCTACCCACTGTCACTTCGGCAGGTAGAGGATATTCTGTTCGAGCGTGGCATCGATATCTGCCCCGAGACGGATCGGTTCTGGTGGAGTAGGTTCGGTCCCACAACTCCGTCTTCTCTGCCGTACTAAACCCTCGACGATATCTTTGCTTCATCCGCAGACACGCCATCTTTGTGTTTAAGATAAAGTGTTGCGTCGATCAGTTGAGACCACCCCCCGAAAGCGGACGTTGGTTAAACTGACCGACTAGACTGGAAACTGTCTCCCCAATGGCCTAACGTCTGGGCCATGGAAAAAGACAGGAAAACCGTCATCATTACCGGCGCCAGTCGCGGCATCGGCCACACCACGGCCAGGATGTTCCTGGATCGCGGCTGGCGGATCATCACCTGTTCGCGTGAAGAAACCCCCGAGGCCTGCAAGCGCGACCCCAATTGGACCTGCCATATCCCGACCGATCTGGGCGATGCCGACAGCCTTGCCAACTTCATCAAGGAGGCCAATGCCGTGCTCGGTGACCAGCCGCTGCACGCCTTGATCAACAATGCCGGGATGTCGCCTAAATCCGAATACAAGGAACGGCTCGGCTGCCTGAACGGTGATCTTGATGCCTGGCACGATGTTTTCGAACTCAATCTGTTCGCGCCGCTGAAACTCAGCCGCGGATTCGCCTCGGCGCTGCACAAAGGCGGCGGCGCCATCGTCAACATCACCTCCATCGCCGGGCACAAAATCCACCCGTTCGCCGGCTCGGCGTATTCGATTTCGAAAGCCGCCCTGTCGGGCCTGACTCGTGAGATGGCCAATGAATTCGCCGAATTGGGGGTGCGCGTCAACGCCGTCGCCCCCGGCGAAATCGAAACAGAAATGGTCGGCCCCGAATATGAAATGCTGATCCCGCGCATTCCCCTGAACCGCATGGGCACGCCCGAAGACGTCGCCGGTACTGTCTTTTACCTGTGCTCCGAGGATTCCGTCTACGTTACCGGCGCCGAAATCTGGGTGACCGGCGGCCAGCATTTGTTTTAGGCTAAACTTTTCCACATCTTGTGATAAATACCCCTTTTACCCACTGTATATAGCGGTGTATGATCCCGCCTGACCCCTGGATGGTCGGACGGATTAGGGTGGGACTGTAAGCATGGCCGAAAGGCAAAGCGAAAGCGCCGCTAAAAAGGCGACCGGTCAAGCGGGTGAGCAACCGGGCGTCCTTCCCGACCCCAATGAGGCGTCTGAAGGCGTCCGGGAAGACGGGGCGCTTAGCGACGGCGATGACTGGAACAAGCCCTTTCATGTACGCTACCGGCTGTACACCATTGCCGGTGTCATCCTGTCCGCCGCCTGGATTAAAGGCTCCTATGATTACGTCGAAGGGATGCTCGGTTGGAGCAACCTGGGCGAGTTGCTGCCGCACGAATTGGGCGGTATTGCCGCCGGCGCCTTTACGCCGTTGGCGTTGTTGTGGATGGTGATTGCGTTCTGGGAACGCGGGCAAAGCCTGAAACACGATACCGAGGCCCTGCGCTGGCACATGCGCCGCCTGATCTATCCCTCCGACAAGGCCGAGACCCGGGTCCGTGAAATTACCGAAGCCCTCCGCCGTCAATCCCGTGACCTGACCCAGGCTTCGGAAGAGGCGTTGAAGCGGGGCGAAAAAGCCAGCGACATGGTTCGCCAGCGGGCCTTGGAATTGTCCCAGGTGTCCGAGGATGCTGACCTGCGGGCGCACGCCATCGCCGAAGCGTTGCGCCAACAAACCATCGAATTACAGAGCGTTTCCGAGCGCGCCGCCGAACGGGCGCGGGAGACGGGGGATGTGCTTAACCTGCGCACCCGTGATTTAACGGTAAGTTCCGACCGGGCCTCGGCGCGGACCGAGGATCTGGCCGAGATCCTTCGCCGCCGAACCGATGAATTGACCGAGGCCGCCGATAACGCCTCTGCCCGCACCCACGAGACGGCGGACGCCCTGAAGGCGCGGACCGATCATCTCGGCGCCGTTTCAGTGGAAGCCGCCGCCCGCACCGAACAGGCCGGCCAGGCCATGGAGCAACGGATCGAGTCGTATCGGCAGTCCGCCGAGGAGGCCGTGGCGACCATCCGCGCCGGCACCACGCAGACCGGCGAAATTCTGGATCAACGGGTCGAGGCGATCTTGCGGTCTGCCGATGATTCCGTTTCGATCATTCGTAATGGCGCCGATCAGGCAGGCGATGCCCTGGAGCAACGGATTGAGGCATTTCGTCAATCGACGCAGGAGGCCGTGGCGACCATCCGCGCCGGCACCACGCAGACCGGTGAAATTCTGGATCAGCGCATCGAGGCCCTGATGCGGTCCGCGGAAGACTCCGTTTCGATCATTCGAGACGGCACCGAACAGGCGGGCGAGATATTAAATCAACGCATCGATGCCTTAAAGCGGTCCGCCGAGGGCTCCATCTCCGTCGTCCGCGCCGGCGCGGAAAATCTGCAGGGCCATGTCCAGGATATGAACCAGCATATTGATACCGCCACCGGCCAGGCCGATGTCATGCGCGAAACTCTGGCCAATCAGACCAATGCGTTGAATACCACCGCCGAGCTTGTTCGGGTCAAAACATCGGAAATAGAAGTCAACCTTGCCAGGCAATCGGAAGCCCTGAACGAAACGTCCGATAGGGTCACCGGGAAAATCCGGGACATGGGCGATGGCCTTAGGGAGCATTCCCAAACCCTGATCGCGGCCACCGAAAAAGCCACCGAACGGGTCAAGGGCACCGGCGACGCCTTCCGGCAGCAGTCCCGTGAAATGATTGAATTGTCGGCCAAGACGGCGGCTGGCGCCGAGGCCGTCGGTGAACGTCTGAAACTCTCCTCGCGCGAATTGACGACGATCACCGAAAAAGTGATGGCCCAGGTGGGTGACGTCGGCGACCAGTTGCAGGCACGGTCCCGTGAACTGTCGGAAACCGCCGACCAGGCCGTCGGGCGCGTCGGTGAGGTCGGCATGACGCTGAACGAACGCGCCGACACGTTGGCCAAGATCGCCAATCAGGGCGTCCTTCGGATCGGCGCCGCCGGTGACGCGCTGCGCCAACGAAGTAACGAAATGTCGTCAGTCTCTGAAAAGGCAGGCGGCCAGATCAGCGACCTTGCCGAGGCCTTGTACAAGAATTCCGCGGAACTGACCCGCGTTTCCGACAAAGGCGTCGCCGATGTTGCCAGCGCCCGCCAGGCGCTGAGTCAGGCGTCAATCAATATCGGCACGACGACGGCAAGCGCCACGGAGGCCGTCGAGGCCTTCGGTAAGCATTTGACCGATATCGGCGGAACCTCGGAAATCGCGACGATCAGACTCCAGGAACTCGGCGCCATGGTGCATGACCGCGCGCAAGGGCTGAGCCAGGCCACCACCAAGGCCACCGGGAACGTCGAAGGGATGGCCAGATTGCTGGACGACAACGCCCACCGTCTGGTGCAGGTGTCCGCGCGCGCCGCCAAGATGATGTTGAACGCCGGCCGGGTGATGGACCAACGCTCAACCGATTTTGACAATGCCGGGGAAAAGGCCGGGGAAACGTTGCGGACGTTCGGCGATGATTTGCGCCGCTCTCTCGCAGACGTGATCGAATCGTCCGATTCGGCGGCGGGAAAAATCCGCGTCGTCGCCGAGGCGTTGACCAGGAATTCCGATGTCCTGGCTCAAACCGGCGGCAAAGCGGTCGCCGATGTAGACAAGGCCGGCAGCGCTTTCCAGGACCGTTCCCGCGAATTGGAAAGCGGCTCTGACCGGGCCGCCCAGTTGCTGGCCCTGGTCACCGAGGTCATGCGCCGCCAGGCCGAGGATTTGGCCAATGTCTCAGGGCGGGCCTCGGAACAGATGGACGCCATGTCGGCATCTCTGGAAAAACGAACGCAGGAGATGGAAAAAGTCAGCAATGAAACCACTGGGCGCCTATCCGCAGTCGATAAGGACCTGCGCGAAAAGACAGACCGGCTGGGCTCGGTATCGGATCTGGCGGTTGCCCGCGTTTCCAATGTCACCGGGGTTCTGAAGGAAGGCGCCCAGCAATTGAGTAAAGCCTCCGAGGCGGCGACGGCGAATATCGAAGCCATCAGTTCGGCGACCCTGGATCATGTTGAAAACGCCACCGGCGCATCGGCGAAGGCGGCGGCCAACCTGGAAGGCATCTCCGGTACATTGCTAAACCACATCGCGGTCCTCAATTCAACGCTGGACCGGACCCGGGAGCGCTTCGATGATGTCAGCGGGTTGTTGGGCCGCAGCTCCCAGGAATTAACGCAGACCTACACCACCGCGACGTCTCACGTGCAGGCCTTTTCCGACAGTCTGCACAATCAGGCGTCCGGGTTGACCGAGGCTTCCAACCAAGCCACCACCGATCTGGACCGGGTTGCCGAGTCCCTGCAGTCGCGTAGCCAGTTGGTCAGCGCCAATGCCGACGATGCAAGCAAATCGTTGTCCCGGGTGGCCGAACAACTCAATCGCCATGGCCTGAACCTATCGACGGTGGCCGACAACGCATCGGCGCATATGGAAACCTTGAGCATCGACCTTCAGGGCAATTATGAACAATTGAACACCTTGTCCGATGCCGCCAGGGCCAACCTCAAAACCGCCGGCATTGATCTCAAGGCGCGCTTGCAGGAATTGGAATCCATCAAAAAATTATCCTCTGCCAGGATTGAGGAAACGGCGGACAGTCTTAGCCGCCAATCCGAAATGCTCGGCGCCGCCGCCGAGGAAGCCGTCGCCCGTTTGGCCCGGGTCGGTGAGTCGCTGACCCAGCGCTCAGCCGAAGCAACCGTGGCGTCCGACTTGAACGCCGCCAAGTTGACCAAGGTGATTGATACTTTCCGCGCCCAGGCCGATGGCGCCACCACGCAAGCCGAACGGGTCTCGACAACATTGAACGGCGCCGCCGATGGCCTGCAACATAAATTGAACGCCATGGCGACCACTTACAATCAGGCCGAACGGGGGGTCGAATCACTCAGCAAGGCGCTCGCCAAGCGGGCTCAGGAACTCGGAAGCGTCACCGAAGTCGCCCTCGGCAAGGTCGCCGCCTGGGACCAACGGGTGACCAGCCATTCCGCCGCGCTGACCCGGATCACCGCTTCCGTCGCCCAAAACGCTTCGCAGGTCACCCAGGCCCTCGACTACCAGACCACCGAAATGCGCAGCGCCTCCAACGAGGCCAATGCGCTGCTGGAAGCCTTGCAGGGGCGCAAGGAAGAAACCGGGCTGCAGGATTTTGTCAATCAGGCGAGCTTCATTTCGGAACGGCTGCAATCCATCGCCGTCGATATGAGCCGGGTTCTGGAAACCCAGATTTCCGAGGACGATTGGCGCCGCTTCAACAAGGGCGAACAGGGTATCTTCGTCCGCAAGATGCTGGGCTTCCGCGAAAGAGCCAAGTTGACGTTGATCCGCGACAAGTATCAGGTGGATGGCGAATTCCGCGAATACGTGACGCGTTATTTCACCGAGTTCGAGGTGTTGCTGGGCGAATCCAAAAAACGCGATCAGGAAGGCTTATTGAAGAGCATCTTCCTGTCGTCCGACGTCGGCAAAGTCTATATGTTGCTGGCCCGCGCCTTGGGCCGGGAAATTATCGCCCCCGACGTTTAATCGCCGTTTGACCACCGTTTGATCTCTCGCCTGTATCAGGTTAAATAATCGCCATGATGTCAACGCATCACAAGCCCATCGCGGCCTGGTTATTCATCGTCTCCGCGATGGTGTTTTTCATGGTTGTTCTGGGCGGCGTCACCCGGCTCACCGAATCGGGGTTGTCCATGGTTAACTGGCACCCGGTGACAGGATGGCTGCCGCCGATGGGTCAGGCCGAATGGGATGCGGTGTTCTCCGCATACCGAAAGTCGCCGGAGTATCTGAAGGTCAATCACGGCATGAGCCTGGCCGACTTCAAGACGATCTTCTGGTACGAATTCCTGCATCGGCTTTTGGGCCGCCTGATCGGCGTTGCGTTTTTCATCCCCATGGTGGTGTTCTGGATCAAGGGCTGGATCGACCGTCGGTTGGCGCCGAAGCTGATCGGCCTGTTTGTCCTTGGCGGACTGCAAGGGGTGTTGGGCTGGTATATGGTCAAAAGCGGCCTCGTCGACCGGCCCGATGTCAGCCAATATCGTCTCGCCGCGCACCTGGGGCTGGCGTTGGTGATTTTGGCGGCGATGCTGTGGGTGGCGTTGGGGCTGGTCCGCCCGGCGCCTGCCATCGCGCCGGATCAGGGCCTCAAAAAGGCGGTTTGGGTGGTGTTGAGCCTGATTACGGTGACCGCCCTTTCCGGCGCCTTCGTCGCCGGGCTGGACGCCGGGCATATCTACAACACCTTTCCGCTGATGGACGGCGGCTTTGTTCCCGACGGCATGTTTGACCTTTCGCCGGTGTATCTCAATTTCTTCGAAAACATCACGACCGTCCAATTCGATCACCGGATTCTGGCCGAGGCCACCTTCGTCGCCATCATGGTGTTCTGGTGGCGGGCTGGAAGGGCCGCCCTGACCCCGGCGCAGGCGTTGGCGAGCAAGGCGTTGGCATTGGTGGCCATGGTCCAGGTCGGCTTGGGAATCGCGACGTTGTTGCTGGTGGTGCCAGTGCCGTTGGCGGCCTTGCACCAGACCGGCGCCTTGGTGTTGTTGTGCATTGGCGTCTGGCTGGCCCATGAATTTCGCAACCCCGGCGCTAAAAGCTAGGGCTTTAACCATCCGTTTAGATGCTTAGGCCATGATCCAGGCGGGTTGATTTCGGGTTAGGGCTTCAACTATGCCAAAAGATTAGGCTAAGATGTTTTTTATAATTTTAATCCCCAGCGAGGGAACGAGGTTTTGAGAGGGAGTCACGATGAGCGACGATAAATTTCGATTGGTCACCCGCAGCGATTTTGACGGCTTGGTCTGCGCGGTGCTTCTTAAAGAATTGGATATGATTGACGACATCAAGTTCGTGCACCCCAAGGACATGCAGGACGGCACGATCCTGATCTCCGGCACCGACATCACCACCAACCTTCCCTACGTCGAAGGCGTGCATCTGGCGTTCGACCATCATTCCAGTGAAATCTCCCGCGCCGACGGCAACACCCCGGACAATCATATTATCGACCCCAACGCGCCATCGGCTGCCCGTGTGGTCTATGACTATTACGGCGGCAAAGACAAATTCGGCAATGTTTCGGACGAAATGATGGATGCCGTGGATCAAGGCGATTCCGCCCAGTTTAGCGAAGATGAAATCCTCAATGCCGCTGGCTGGCCCCTGTTGAATTACCTCATGGATGCCCGCACCGGGCTTGGCCGGTTCCGGGAATTCCGGGTTTCCAATTACAATTTGATGATGCAGTTGATCGACTACTGCCGCGATCACACGGTCGAAGAAATTCTGGCTCTGCCGGATGTCGCCGAACGGGTCGACCTCTATCACGCCCACCTTGAATCATCGAAGGAACAGATCAAGCGTTGCACCACCGTTCACGGCAATCTGGCGGTGTTGGACCTGCGCGAAGAAGACGTCATCGAAGCGACCAACCGGTTCATGATCTACGCCCTGTTTCCGGACGCCAATATTTCCATCCATGTGATGTGGGGGCTGAACAAATTGAACACCGTGTTCGCCACCGGCAAATCCATTGTCAACCGGACCTCAAAGACCAACATTGGTGACTTGATGTTGAAATATGGCGGCGGCGGGCATGAAAACGCCGGCACCTGTCAGGTCGATAACGACGACGCGGAACGGGTATTGGGCGAATTGATCGAACAGATTACCAGCGACGGGTAAGTCCCCGGCCAACATTACGGAAAAGGCTTGGCGGCGTTGATGGCGGTATTTCCCGTCCGCGCCGCCGAATGATGGCGTATGAAATTAAAAGATTCCCCCCGGTCACTGGGTTTTATCGCCGCCGCTGTTATCGCGGCCCTGCTGTCGTCGTCGCTGGTCGGCTGCGCCAGCGGTCAATCGACCCTGCACCGGGTGTTGAGCGCACTCAGCAGCGACGCCGAACCGCTGCCCGATGAAGCCGTCAAGCAACTGGATCGTTTTAAGACCGTCTATCGGGCCTATTCGGCGGAGCCGGATCAAACCGAACGGCTGGATTATTTCAATTTCGCCTATCGCCGGGTGCGCGCCGGCTACGTCAGCAACGTCCCGGACGCCACCCTGATCGACGCCGCCGTCAATGGCGTGCGCGAGACTAAATCCAAATCCGGCACCCTGGCGCCCAAGGCGCTGGTCGAAGCGGCCCTGGAGGCCATGGTCGCATCCCTGGACCCGCATTCGGCGTTTCTCAATGCCGAGGAATTCAATGATACCTTCGTCCAAACGCGCGGCGAATTCGGCGGACTGGGCATTGAGATCACCATGGAAGATGGCCTGGTCAAGGTGATCTCCCCGATCGAAGACACCCCGGCCGCTCATGCCGGCATGCAAGCCGGCGACCTGATTACCCATGTCGACGGCGACCCGGTGAAGGGTAAACCCCTGGCGCTGTCGGTCAAACGCATGCGCGGCAGACCGGGGACGCCAATTGTCCTGACCATCCGGCGCAAGGGCCGAAGCGATTTCCCGCTGACCATTATCCGCGCCGTCATCAAGATCAAGGCGGTGCGCTGGCGCATCGAAGGGAACATCGGCTACGTCCGCGTCGCCCGCTTTACCTCGAAGATGGAAGCCGGCATCGAAGAGGCGCTCGCCGGTATTAACGAAAAACTGGGCAAGCGGTTGGCCGGCATCGTGCTCGACCTCCGCAACAATCCCGGCGGGCTCCTCAATCAATCCCTGATCTTGGCCGACAGCTTCCTGGAAAAAGGCGAGATCGTCTCCGTGCGCGGCCGCAACCCGGCCCGCAACCGCGCCCATCAGGCCGAATCCGGTGATCTGGCCAATGGCGCGCCGATGGTGGTGTTGATCAATTCCGGTTCCGCATCGGCGTCGGAAATCGTCGCCAGCGCCCTGCAATACCACCGCCGCGCCACCTTGATGGGCAGCCGCACGTTCGGCAAAGGCTCGGTGCAGACGATCCTGCCGCTGCCGGTCGAAGGCGGCATCAAGATGACGACGGCGCTCTATTACGCGCCCGACGGCCACACCATCCAGGCCCGCGGCGTTTTTCCCGATATCGTCATCAACCCGGTGAAAACCGAAGATGAAAAAACCGAACGCCGCCGCGAGAGCGATCTGCCCGGCGCCCTGCCGGCCGTCGGCCAGGAAACCGAACACGCCGCCGCCCCGCAGATATCTGAGGATGGCTGCCCCGAAGTCGGCGAGAATAAAGACCGCCAGTTAGGCTGCGCGTTGGCCTTCCTGCACGCCGGCTCGGCGAAGAAATTTTTGGCGATGGTGAAGTCTCAACCTAGAATTTAAGGGTGGGCCTAAGCGTCGCTCTCACCAGGGGATACATCATGACTGAATTGCAAAAAATAGAACCCAAAGACGCCGTCGGCGAAGTCGCCGAGTTATACAAGGCGGCGACGGTGATGTTGGGCCGGGTGCCCAATTTTTACCGCTTTCTGGCCCATTCGCCGTTGGTCGCCAAAATGCTGTTGCCGTTCAATGCGGTCATGCAACGCCAGGGCGCGGGCAGCATCCTGACCGCCAAGATCAAGGAAATGGCGGTCATCAAGACCAGCAAGATCAACGGCTGCGTGTACTGCTATGCCCACAACACGTCGTTGGGCCGGGCCGCCGGGATCAGCGATGAACAGGTCATGGTGATTGATGGCGACGACTACATGAGTTCCGACCTGTTGAGCCCCCGCGAAAAGGCCGCCGTACTGTGGGCCGACCATGTCACCCGCAACACGGTCCGCGACCACCCGGAAGTCCGTGCCCAAGTGCGGGACCATTTCAACGATGCCGAAATGGTCGAACTGACGCTGATCTCGGGCATGTTCAACATGTTCAATCGGTTCATGGACTGCATGGGCGTGCCCATGGATACCCAGAAAGACATCGACAGCATCCAGGATTCCCTGCACCTCGACCCGAACCAGGTGAAGGCCTACTTCGCGCATGTCGCCGACAACTGGCCCGACACCATCCCCGGCCCTAATCCTGATAGCTGAGGGGGTGCGTTAAGTTGGGCGGCGATTAATCAACGCCATCGGCCATGTCCGCTTTCGTGGGGGTTCTGTTGCAAAACTCAAAATTAGTGACGATCAATATTTCCCCCAAAAGCCGGCTTTGCCGAGAATGGTAACCATATTGCTTGTATACGCTATTCAGGACCGCACACAGGGAGAAATCGATCTGATCGCCTGTCTAACGTCAGCGCCTATGGAACAAATTAGCGGGATTGCATAAGGGAGGATTTCTGGCTCATCGTA
>JAQBYB010000080.1 GCA_027624235.1 Pseudomonadota bacterium
CTTCGACGTTTCGAAGCGAGAGAGGAAACCTGACGTACATCATGACCGCTAGGCGGATGATCTCGGGCGAACTGTTAAAATAACGGAATGGCTTTTTCATTCGGAAAAGCTAGAGAACCTCGCCAAGTGGCTCAAGCCGATTTATTCTGACACTGCCGCTGATCAGATCGATGGTTGTTTACGTCACCATAACAGGGCAGATCACGCCGTCTGGAGGGCATCGAGGAAGCGGCTTAGGTCATCCTCGTTGTTGTAGAAGTGCATGGCGGCACGCAAGTGCCCGTCCTTTTCGCTAACCACGATGTTTTGGGCCTTAAGTTGAGCCTGCTTTTCGCCCGCATGACAGCCGAGATCAAAACTCACGATACCAGCCCGTTCCGCCCAAGGCCGAGGCGTGAGGATCTTAATTTGGCGTCTTTCTGCTTCTTCCATGAGCGCCGTGGTCAGCAAGCGGACACGGGCCTCGATGTTGGCCAGGCCAATCTCGCCGACATACTCCGCTGACCGCTTTTGAATCCAGCATCCCAGAAAATTAGGATTGCCATACTCGAAACGGTGGCCGTCGTGGGCGAGTTCCGGTGAAGGTTGCATGCGGTCGTTGGACGTAAAGCTGTACTTGGCCGCATAGGGTGGGGTTAGCATCTCGATCATCTCGTTGGTGGCATACATGAAGCCGGCCCCGGCCAAACTGAATTGAGCCTTGTGCCCGCCGGTAACGAAAACATCCGCGCCTAATTCTGCAATGGGTGTGGCCAGAACGCCGACCGCTTGAATTCCATCAACCACCACCTTAATACCCCGATCGCGACAAAAATCGGCGATCCCGGGAATGTCGGCCCGGTAGCCGTTTCCATAGGCGACCCAGGCAACACCGATAATTCGCGTACGGTCATCCACCAGATCCCGGTATTGGTCTACGGTTATACGGCCTTCTGCGTCCGGCGCCGCCGAGCGCACCTCGACGCCGCGTTCTGTCAGATGGCGCCACGGAAAGGTGTTGTTTTCGTGCTCGAACTCGCTGATCACCACATTGTCGCCATCGCGCCAGGGAAAACCCTGCGCGACGATGTTGATCCCCTCGGAGGTGTTCTTGATCAGCGACAAATTAGTGTGTGGTGCCCCAAATACGTCACCGACGACCTGGCGGGTCTCTTCGATGCAATCCATGGAAAATGCCCGGTCCCCAGCGTCTTCGTAGATGTCGCGCATCCATTCGCCCATGAATTCCTCGACCTGCCGCGGCAAGATCGCCTTCCTGGAGATATCGAGATAGACGAAGTTCTCCAAGGTCGGAAAATCGCGCCGCAGCGCATCCCAATCGGGTTCGGTCTGGAGGGTGTTTGTTTTTGCGGTCGTTGTGGTCATGGGTGAGTTCCTTTCGCCCTCACGCGGGCTCAATGGGTAAGAATTTGGCTAAGGAAGAGTTTGGTCCGGTCACTTTTCGGGTTCTCGAAAAAGATGTCGGGCGGGGCCGCTTCGATGATTTCTCCATCGTCCATAAACACCATCAGATCGGCGACCTTGCGCGCGAAGCCCATCTCATGAGTGACGACAATCATGGTCATGCCGGCCTCCGCCAGCTCGACCATGACGTCCAGAACCTCGGTAATCATTTCCGGATCGAGTGCCGATGTCGGTTCGTCGAACAGCATCACTTTGGGCTTTAACATCAGGGCTCGGGCAATGGCGACGCGCTGCTGCTGGCCACCGGAAAGCTGTCCCGGATACTTCCATGCCTGCTCCGGAATCTTAACCCGTTCGAGAAGTTCGAAGGCCTGCCTTTCCGCCTCATCTTCCGGGATGCCGTGGACGTAGACCGGCGCCATGGTCAAGTTTTCGACGACGGTGAGATGAGGAAACAGGTTGAAGTCCTGAAAGACCATGCCGACACCGCGCCGGACTTCCTCGATTTTTCGCGTGTCATCGGCAAGTGCGGTACCGTCGACGATGATGGTGCCTTCCTGATGTACTTCCAAGCGGTTGATGCAACGGATCATGGTCGATTTTCCCGACCCCGAGGGTCCGCAGACGACGATCTTCTCGCCACGACCGACGACCATGTTGATGTCACGCAGCACATGAAAATCGCCGAACCATTTATGCACATGCCGGAACTCAACAATCACATTGGCGGCCGACTCCGGTGGCCGGCTTTCGGAGTTTTTATCATCCATCAGAAGTTACGCCCCTTGGCTAGGTCGTGCTCAACATGCTCCGAATATTTGGACATGGAGAAGCAAAAGCAGAAATAGAGTACAAAAATAAACATGTAGGCCTCCGGCGCATAGAGCACCCAAAGCGGGTCTTCGAGCGCCGTCGCGGTGGCGCCAAGAACGTCGAAAAGCCCAATGATGCTGACGAACGTCGTATTCTTGAAGGCCCGAATGATGTCGTTCATGAGCGCCGGGATGACGATCCGGAGCGCCTGCGGCAGGATGATCTTACGGGTTTTCTCCCAATAAGTGAGGCCGGCTGCGTCTGCGGCTTCGTACTGTCCGCGCGGGATCGCTTGGAGGCCGCCGCGAACGATTTCCGCAGCGTAGGCGCCGAAAAACAGGATCATGCCGATCTGTGCCCGAATCACCTTGTCGATGTTGAGTTCCTCTGGCACGAACAGCGGAAACATCAATGACGCCATGAACAATACGGTGATCAAGGGGACACCACGGGTAATCTCAATCATGCCAATGCAAAGGGATTTGATCACCGGTAAATTGGACCGTCGCCCGAGGGCCAGGAAGATGGCAATGGGTAATCCCCCGACGACGGTACCGACGAACATGATCAGGGTCAGCGGCAGGCCGCCCCATTCATGCGTGCCCGTCTCCCTGAGCCCGAAGACCCCGCCCAACTGCAATACGAGAATGACCCCCATGGCGACGAGCCATGCGGCGAATAGCCAGTAAGACCAAAAGCGCTTAAATCCGGAGACGACGGATAGTCCGATGACGATGGCGATGACCAAAACGCCGCGCCAATGCTCATCGTAAGGAAAGGTGCCGAACAGCATGACCCGGTGCTTCTCTGCAATCACTGCCCAGCATGCACCGGCCGCTGTACGGCAGACCTTGGGGTCGTCGGTCAGCCAGACCGCCTCGGTGACGGCCCAACTGATAAACCCCGGGAGTGTCACCAGCAGCGCCCAGGCCGCGAGCAACGTCAACACTGAATTGTGGATATTATTGAAAAAGTTTGACCGCAGCCAAGCGACGATACCAGTCTCACGCACCGGGGGCGGGCGGCGAGGAGCGGAAACAACAATGGCGCTGGAAACGGTTTGTGGGCGGCCCATTGTATTACCGCTCCTTTATCTGAACAGCTTTGTTATAGACATTCATGATTACGGCGGTAGTGAAGGCTATGCTAAGATAGACAGCCATCATGATGCTGATGCATTCGATGGTGTTACCGCTTGTCGTGGTGATGGTGTTGTTGATGTTGAACAGTTCGGGATAACCGATGGCAACGCCAAGCGAGCTGTTCTTGGTCAGGCTTACGTATTGGGCCGTGGCTGGCGGCACGATGACCCGCAACGCTTGCGGCAGAATGACCTTCATGTAGAGGTCGGCCCGCCCCAGGCCAACGGATCGCGCCGCTTCGATTTGGCCACGGTTCACTGCCTGGATTCCGGAGCGGACGATCTCGGCGATAAAGGCGGCGATATAGAGGGACAAACCCAATAACAGGGCCAGGAATTCCGGGGAAAGGGCGATCCCACCCGTGAAGTTAAAGCCCTTGAAGATAGGGAGGACCATCTCCGTGGGTGCTCCGAGGGCGAACCAGGTCAATAGAGGAATTCCGATAACCAGCCCCACGTTCCACCACAACGCGCGGATTGTCTGGCCGGTACGCCGGCGCCGGGCATCGGTCCATCGGACGACGCCAAAAGCGCCGCCGCAGGCGATGACGAAGGTCAGTCCAACCCAGGCATAGACCGCACTGTCTGCCGGCCAGGCCATGATCAGCCCGCGATTGGAGATAAATACCCAATCGAAGAAATTCCATGCCTGCTTCGGGTGAGGAAGCCGGGTAACCAGGGTGTACCAGAAGATGATCTGGACCAACTGCGGGGTGTTTCGAAAAATTTCAATGTAGATGGAAGCAATTTTGGAGATCAGATAATTGGACGACAACCGCGCAATTCCAATGAGAACGCCTAGTACGGTGGCGCCGATTACGCTCACCGCTGAAACCTTCAAGGTATTCAATATGGCGACCAAATAGGCACGGATGTAGGTGTCCGAAGAGTCGTAGCTGATAAGACTCTCACCAATGGCGAAGCCCGCCTCCTCGGTGAGAAACCCGAATCCCGTAGAGATGCCGAGCCTCTCCATGGCCACCTGGGCATTTCCGATCATGTAGAAGGCCGTGCTGACGACCGCGCCGATTATCAGGATTTGGTAGAGAAGACTCCGGAACCCGACATTATGCCAAAGCCCGTCGAAGGTCAGTGGGAGTCGCTTGGGCGGGGCACGCCGGTCGGACTCCGGGGTGGACGTATAGGCCCGGGAAATGATGGCTTCGGTCATGATGAAGGCCTCATTAGTTCCTCGGACAATAAAATAGGATAGCGGAGCCGCCCGCCCCGAAAGGACGGGCGGCTTGCCGGTTTACTTAAACGGTGGCGAGTAGAGGAGACCGCCACGGGTCCATAGATCGTTAATCCCACGAGGCAGTTTCAACGGCGAATTTTGGCCGACATTGCGTTCGAAGACCTCACCGTAGTTTCCAATCTGCTTGATAATGCGATAGGCCCAATCGTTATCGAGGCCCAACGCTTCACCCAATTTGTCTTTGTTGCCGAGCAGGCGGGCGACATTGGCGTTTTTGCTTTTTTTCATTTCGTCCACGTTCTTTGACGTTACGCCGCTTTCTTCGGCCTCCATCATGGCGTAGACGGTCCAGGCGACGATGTCTTTGAACTGCGGGTCACCTTGGCGAACCACGGGTCCCATGGGGTCCTTACCGTAGACGCCCGGAAGAAGGATGTAATCGGCCGGGTTTGGGGCGACCGTGGCACGGGCCGAACTGAGGCCCGAAGTCGATTGTACGTGGACGTCGCAACGTCCACCAAAGAAGGCCGTATTCAGTTCTTTTTTGTTTTCGATGACCACCGCCGTGTATTTGAGGCCATTGGCTTTGAACACGTCGGACGTCACCTTCTCGGAGGTCGAACCCGGCAACACGCAGACGGTGGCTCCGCCCAGGTCCTTAACCGATTTCGCACCGGTTTTCTTGTTCACCATGAAGCCCTGTCCGTCGTAGAAGGTCGGGGCAACGAAATCGATGCCGAGTTTGGTATCGCGGCCCAGCGTCCATGTGACGTTACGGGTTAGAACGTCTATTTCGCCAGTTTGTAAGGCTGTGAAGCGGGTCTGAGTCGTTGTCTTGCTAAACTGAACCTTGTTTTTGTCACCAAGAACGGCGGCGGCGATAGCCTTGCAAGTATCGACGTCCATGCCTTGCCACTGGCCCTTGCTGTCAAGTGCCGAGAACCCGGCACGGTTGCCGTTGACACCACAGATGACCTTGCCCCGCTTCTTTATGGCGTCCACGGTGGGGCCGGCCATGGTGTCGGCTGGCCAAAGGGCTACTGCCAGGGCGGCGATGGCCGTAACTGCTATTAAACGTTTCATCTTTTTTCCTCCCTACGGATGTTGTTGTCAGTTGCTTCTTTAAAAAGGCGCGGACGGTTGGCACGCCTGGGGTCTTGGCCGTCAATGCCGTAAAGTGCGCAATCCCTTTCCGGTCATTCCCTATTTGATTCCCATTTTACATCGGTTTTGCTTTGTCAAATTCTGGCTCTAGGTCCAATGGACGAAATATCGACGCCCGGAAAAGCCGGTATGGACTTGAGTCCAGAACCCGTCACCACCAGGACGATTCTCGCGTCTCTCGATACAACGTCCTCATCGAGGGCCGTCTTAAGGCCGGCAATGGTGGTCGCCGATTCTGGACATGGAAAAATTCCTTCCGTCCGTGTCATCAGCGCCGCCGCCTCCAGGGCATCCGGAGTGCTTACCGCGATTGCCGTACCGCCGGTTTCGCGAATCAATTTGAGAACCGCCTTGTCGCCAGGTGGCTTGGTTGATTTAAGGCCGCCTGGAAGAACCTGGAGGTCCGTCCACAGTTCGGCGTGGTCGGCGTTTTTCTGAAAGGCCCGCACGATAGGCGCGCAGCCCTCGTATTGGGTGACGATCAGCTTCGGCAGGGGCCCGGCATCGACCCAACCGAGCTCCTGAAGTTCCCTAAAAGCCTTATAGATGGCAATGGCGCCAAGTCCCCCACCAGTCGGATATACGATGGCGTCGGGCAACGACCAGCCGAGTTGCTCGGCGATTTCATAGCCCATGGTCTTTTTACCTTCCAGGCGGTAGGGCTCTTTTAAGGTGCCGATGTTGAACCAGCCATGATCCTCGACAGCGTCTGCCACTAATCTTCCCGACTCCTGCCAAGGTCCGTCGAGGATACGCGTGTCGGCACCGGCTAAAGTGCTCTGCAGCAGACTGGCCGGTAGGACGTCACCAGGGAGCAGGTTGATACAACGTATGCCGGCACGTGCTGCATAAAGGGCCATGGCTCCACCCGCATTGCCGGAGCTGTTGTGAATGACGACCTCGACGCCCATCTCTCGATGACGTGTGATGGCGACGCTGGCGCCACGGTCCTTGAAAGTACCTGATGGATTGCGGCCCTCATCCTTGGCCATCAGGTTTGCGCATCCGAACGTTGCACCTAAATTCGGCACGGGGAGTAGCGGAGTCCAGCCTTCACCAAGGGTGACCGCATTTTCCGGATCATCCACCGGCAACAGGGGCGCATAACGCCAAAGAGATGCGACGCCATGGGCCAGTGAGTCTCTGTCAAATTCCTCTCGGATTCGGGTGAGGTCGTAATGGACCTCCGGGTAGTCGCCGGCCGGGCAGGCCCCAGTCACCGCTCCCTCTACAGGATAAGACTCGCCGCTTTCCGAACAATTGATCCTTTCGACGTAACCCATTACGTCTCGTGCTCCCAATCGAATGCCCTGGCATCGGGCGCGTACTTGGCGAGGCTATTGAATATCCGGGTACGAACCTCCAGCCCTTTTGAAAGGTGGTCACAGATCATCCGTTGCGCCGCCTGACCGTCTCCGCGTTCGATGGCCTTCAGGATGGCGAGGTGTTCCGTTACCGATTCGCGGACCCGGTCATGGTCGTAATAGCGCGGTAGGCCAAGCGCGACCCGAAACCGCAGTCTCAGCGGCTCGTACATTTTAAACATTTGCCGATTGCGGGCCGAGCGGAAAATTTCCAAATGGAATTCAGCGCCTGTCTCGTAAGTCTCCGCCGGATCAAAGGCCTGCGGGTCGTCGATCATATCGCGGAATTTGGGGCCGTAGGCAATGAGTTCGGGCTTCGGTCCGCGTTCGGCCGCAAGGAACGCCGCCAAACCTTCCAGGGAATGACGGACCTCATAAATTTCCTGAACATCCTCGATGGATAGATGGCGGACGAATGTTCCCCGCGCAAGTTGCACCTCGAGAATTCCGTCGCGGGCCAGATCGCGCAACGCTTCGCGCACGGGAGTCCGTCCAATTTCCATGGAACTGGCTAATTTTCGCTCCGAAAAGGGTGCGCCAGGATCCACCCTTCCGCCTAAGATGAGTTCGAGAAGCCCTCGATAGGCGCGATCACGTTCAAGCTGGGGTGCCACTGACATACCGGTATACCAGTTTAAATTCGATGCCGAGTCAAGCGGCTTTCGAAACCAATTTCGCGTGGAAAACCATTGCGCGGGTGACTCTTAGTCCGCCGCCGTCGGGCCCCGCGCCAACTCGAGAACACGGTCGACGTCTGCCTCGTCGTTGTAGAGATGGAAGGCAACCCGGATCATGCCGCGGCGGATCGTATGGACGACGCCGCCTGCGGATAGCTTCCGGGACAATGATAAAATTTCCGGGTCGTCGGCCGTATCGTGGCCGCCCGCGCCGACATGGCCGATGCAAACGATGTTGCCGGTGTGAGGGCCCGCCGCGCCGCCCGCCACCGGCAAGTTGAGGGACAGAATTCCATCAATCAACCGCTGGGAAAGTCGTGTGACATGGGCCTCGATGGCCGGTGTGCCGACGCGGTTAAGGATATCCAAAGTCTTCTCGGCGACGACAACACCCGGGTAGTTGTAGTTGCCTAGATCGAAACGCTGCGCCCCCGGCATCAGTTTGTAACCCTCGGTGCCCATCGACGCTTCGTGGACGCCCGCCCCCAGGTCGACGCCGAACCGGGCTAGATAGGCCGGCTTGAGTCGCTCCGCCCACTCGCGCCGACAGTACAAGAATCCCATCCCATATAAACCACAAAGGCCCTTCTGGGTCGAGACGGCGAGGCCATCGACACCCATCGCTTCTACATCCGTGTCGAGGATGCCGACCGACTGTACCGCATCGGCCAGCAGAAAAATTCCGCGCTCACGGCACAGGCGCCCAACGGAGGCAACATCGGCGCGAAAACCCGGCGCGAAAGTCACCGTCGGCAATGTCACGAGCCGCGTCCGGTCGTCGACAGCATCGATCAAGAGTTGCGCGGCGACATGCCCATCTTGATCAGGTACGGTACGCACCTCGATGCCGCTTCGCTCCCTCAGGTTAAGCCACGGATAAACATTGTTCGGGTGTTCCATGTCGAGGCAGACTACGACGTTATCGCCCGGTCTCCAGTCCAGCGATGCGGCTATCATGTTCAGTCCCTCGGAAACGTTCTTGGTATACGCGACCTCGTCCACGTCGCAGCGAACGAGCCGGGCAAACGCCCCGCGTGTTTCCTCCACCGCCGCGAACAACGCAGCCTTGTCCGTACGGCCAGACTGGAGTCCGTCGAGGTGCATCTCCAAAGCCCGACGCGCCGGGTCCGGCATCAGCCCGCGGGTGCAAGTGCTGAGGTAGGTGGTGTCCTCACTCAGGTGAAAGAAAGCCCGCGCTGCTTCGATGGAGAGATTTCCCGTCGTTGTGAAGGTTTCGTTCATGGATGCCTAACCATTATTTTTGAGCACAAGCGAGTGAGGTGATGGGGTGGACGGCCCCCGCTCCCCGGCATCGAAGTGCCATATGGTGGTCGTGTTGATCATCACAATAGAGAGGAACCGTCCAAATGGATATTACCACAGTCGGTCTAGATTTGGCCAAGAACGTTTTTCAAGTACACGGTATTAATGCCGATGGCGATGTCATTGTTCGCCGTCGCTTGCGCCGGTCTCAAGTCGGCACATATTTTGCCGGCTTGAAGCCCTGCCTGATCGGAATGGAGGCCTGTGGTAAGTCGCATTTCTGGGCACGAGAACTGATCGCGCTTGGCCACGAGGTGAAGGTCATTCCTCCATCCTATGTTAGGGTGGTGTCAGTCTAATGCGAACTCGTCTCCGATAGGCAGGAAAACGCCAGGCTTACGCAGCAACTTGGCGCCACTCCGCCAGCGCGGCGGAACGGTTTTGCTTGAAGTCATCGCGGCGCTTGAGTTGTCGGTCGAGGTTAAAGTGGTTGTGGATCGAAGCGTGAATTGAGGCGAACTTCTGAAGGGTTTTAACGTCCCTGAATTTCGACATCGCTCCCTCTCTTCGCCGGAACGGCTGGTGTGAATTTTCGGCTCGATTGTTGAGCCAGCGCCCACAGTCCTGAACGCCGGCATTCCCGATCAAATTCATCGCTGCGCGATACGACCGGAGGCGGTCCGTCACGATCACCTTTGGTGGACCATACCGCTTCATCGCCCGCTTCAGAAACCTGAGCGCGGCCCTGCGATCCCGGCGTTTCGTGGCGAAAACTTCGAGCACTTCACCTTCGTGATCGACTGCGCGCCACAGATAATGTGTCTCGCCGTTGATCCGCACGAACACCTCATCCAGATGCCAGCGCCAGTTCGAATACGAATGGTTCGCAACGCGGCGTTTCCGGATCTCGGCAGCGAACATCGGGCCGAACCGGTTCCACCAAAGCCGCACCGTCTCGTGGCAGATATCGATGCCGCGCTCGAACAGGATGTCTTCGACCTGGCGCAGCGAAAGCGGATACCGGATGTACATCATCACCGTCAGGCGGATGATCTCAGGCGATGAGTTGAAATAGCGGAACGGATTTTTCATCCAGAGAAGCTACGGACCTCCCCTCCCCGCCTCAAGCCAATTTGCTTTGACACTGCCAATCTTTCCCCTTCGGCATGTTTGCGGCGTGTGCAGCAGCTTGAAGAACGCAAAATTATTGACAGCTACGTCATGTTGATCCGCCAGGAGGCGGTTGGTAAATCAACCAGCATTTTTGTTGAAATTAGCCTCAACAGTCAGAGCGAGGAGTCATTGGATGCCTTCGAAGTCGCAGTCAAAAACTGCCCCGAAATCATGGAGTGCTTCTTGATGTCTGGTGACTCCGACTACTTAATCCGAGTGATCGCCGCTGATACTCAGGACTACGAGCGAATCCATAAGCAGCATCTCTCGCGCTTCCCTGGTGTCGCTCGAATCCAATCCAATTTTGCCCTCAGAACCGTCTGTAAAAAGACGGCATTGGAGGTATGAGCAGGCTTCAGGCCCCTGGCCTAGCCCCGCCAATTCAAGACCACTTTCCCGGATTTTCCGGAAGCCATCGCTTCAAAGCCCTGAGCAAAATCATTGACGTCAAGACGATGGCTAATAATCGGCGCCAGATCGATCCTTCCCTGCACCAGCGCCGTCATTTTGTACCAAGTCTCAAACATTTCCCGCCCGTAGATGCCCTTCAATGTAAGCATCTTGAAGATAACCTTGTTCCAGTCGATCTCGAATGCCGCCGGCGCTATTCCCAGGATGGCGATTTTTCCGCCATTGTTCATTGCCTCAATCATGTCCCGAAACGCCTCGGCAGCACCCGACATCTCGAGGCCTACATCGAACCCCTCGCACATACCGATATCTTCCATGACATCACGAAGGTTCTGATTTGAGGCATCGACCACATAATCAATCCCCATTTTATGCGCCCGCTCGAGGCGCATCGGATTGATGTCCGTGATAACAACTTTGCGCGCACCGACCTCTTTGGCGACGAGCGCGGACATAATGCCGATGGCGCCGGCGCCGGTCACCAGAACGTCTTCGCCAACCAAATCAAAACTCAATGCCGTATGAACCGCATTGCCGAATGGATCAAAGATTGCGGCAATTTCGTCGGGGATATCGTCAGGAAGAGGAAAAACGTTGTGTTCCGGGATGCACAGGTACTCGGCAAATGCCCCCGGCCGATTTACCCCTACACCAACAGTATTTCGACACAGGTGCCCCCGACCAGCGCGGCAATTGCGGCAGGCACCGCAAACAATATGCCCTTCCCCGGACACCCGTTGGCCGACCGAAAAATTCTTGGCCGCCGCACCGAGTTCCACGATCTCGCCACAAAATTCATGGCCAACAACCATCGGCACAGGGATCGTCTTCTGCGCCCATTCATCCCAATTATATATGTGTGTGTCTGTGCCGCAGATTGCCGTCTTGCCGATTTGGATCAGCACGTCATTGGGGCCGGGGACCGGCACTGGAACGCGTTCCATCCAGATTCCCGGTTCCGCTTTTGATTTAACCAGCGCCTTCATTTTTTCGGCCATTGTTGCGGGCTCCTAAAAGAATTCTACATTGCATCCTCATTTATCGAATTTCCGTTATACAGGATTTTCGATAAAAAGGAATTAATTTCTTTTATGAGAAGGTCACAAAAAGTAAAACCTCGGACGCTTTCTTGCCCGCAGCAGAAATAGAATGGGCAATATCAGCGGCGTAACGAACGGTTTGCCCGGTTGCCAGGCGCATTTTTTCGTCGCCGCATCGGACCTCGATATTTCCTTTTAAAACCGTCACTTGCTCCTTCGCCCCCCGTTCATGCGGATTACTTTCCAAAATACCGCCGGGTTTCAGGGTGAGGTGGTAGAGTTCAGTTATGCCCGCGAATTGAGGCTCATTGAGAATGACCAAGTGGTACTTACACTTGCTGTTCTCAATAACAGGATTTTGCGCAACGGAAATCAGATCAGCGCCACCGGCCATCCTGCTTCGAATGCCTCTGTCTCCTTCGAACAACTCAGCCGGGTCCATTGAAAGGGCCTTGGCTATATTCCACAACGTCGAGAGCGTCGGATTGGTCGCCCCCCTCTCAACTTGTGACAAAACCGATTTGGAAACGCCCGACTCTCTCGCCAATTCTTCAAGCGTGATACGCTTGCTCTTCCGGGAAGCACGAATTGTCTTCCCAAAATGGACAAGTTCGGCAATTTTGTCGTTGGTACTCATGATTAATTCTCAAAAAACTTGAACCACACGGTCGGGCACGAGCGTAGCGTAACCCTGGACTGTCGGGCGTGGCAAGATGACTTCCTGGGGGGGAAGAGATCACTTGGGGTGAAAGAAATGCCGCCGGTTTTTACCAGGAACCCAACAGCATTTAATTTGTTGCTGTCAGACGAATGCGAACTCGTCTCAGTTTAGCAGGGAAATACCGGGTTTATGCAGCACAAAGTT